>DAIDTM010000072.1 GCA_027457205.1 Anaerolineae bacterium
GCTGGCCCTATCCATTTCTGAAAAAGTAACCGACACTTGATTCGCCACAACTGGCGGTTGCCACACACCTTCGTGTCAGCACTATTCTGTCGGTGCCAGTTGACTTTCGTTGGTCAGCCATGCTCTGTCGGTCAACAGGTAGTCGTTATACCCCAATTGATGGTACGGAGTCTCTAGAGATTTGCAAAGTCATCCAACAACTCGATTCAGACGAGTTAATTACGATGAATCCACGACCTTGCTAACCTGTGTTCCGTCGTAGAGGACTTGTGATAAGGAGTTTTTCCGCGGGAGACAGCGTCGCGGGATGATGTGACAACGGTAAAGGTCCCCCCATTTTGACCATCCCCCTGCTCACTGTCAAAGCCGGGATTCGTCAAGAGATTTGCGCTTTGCGCCTGCGCGTCGCGGGAAAGCAAAAGGGACGCTGACAACAGCGTCCCCAGAATCAGTAGGGCGAATAATAGGATCGACCGGAAATAGCGACGCTCTGCCATAGCGCGTCCTCCTATCCGTTTAGATTGTCTCGTGCCGGCGGACGCGCCCAGGTAACCGTCTCGCCTAGTTTGTTGCGCCCAGTATATCAAATACTTGAACGCATGTCAAAGCCCCGCATCTTCGCGACGCGCTCGATGCCCGCGAGCAGCGCGTCTTCCTCCACCGCCAGCACCGTGCGCGGATCGAACACGACGCGCCCTTCTTCGATCCGCACGACAATCGCCGGAACGTTCTGGCGCAGCCGCGCCGCGAACTCATCCGGCGATGCGACCGTGAGCGCCAACGCGCGCGTGGGCAGCGTTTCGCCCGGCAGCGAGCCGCCGCCCACCGTCGATGCCGCGTCGATCACTGCCGCGTCCAGCTTCGCCGCGCGTAATCGCTCTACCCATTTCTGCGCGCGCGCGTTCAATTCTTCCGGCGTTGCCGCGATCATCGACCATACCGGGATTTTTTTCGCCGCCTCATTTTTCAGATAGTGCAGCAGCGTCGCCTGCACGCCGGCAAGCGTCACCTTGTCGACGCGCAGCGCGCGGGTAAGCGGATATTTCTTGAGCGCATCGACCGCACTCTTCTTGCCGACGATGATGCCCGCCTGCGGTCCGCCAAGCAGCTTGTCGCCGCTGAACGAAACCAGGTCTGCGCCCGCCGCAAGCGATTCCTGCGGCATCGGCTCGTGCGCCAATCCGTACGCACTCGTGTCGATCAGCGCGCCGCTGCCAAGATCGTCGACGCAGAGCAAATCCCGGCTGTGCGCCAGCGCGGCGAGTTCCTCCAGCGTCGCTTCGTGTGTAAACCCAATGACCTTGAAATTCGACGAGTGTACGCGCATTAAAAGCGTCGTCGCATCCGTGACCGCGCGCGCGTAATCGTCGATGTACGTGCGGTTCGTCGTGCCCACTTCGATCAGCGTCGCCCCGGACTGCTGCATCACTTCGGGAATGCGGAAGCCGCCGCAGATCTCGACGAGCTGCCCTCGCGAGACGATCGCGTGCTTGCCGCGCGCGAACGCGGCGAGGATGAGCATCACCGCGGCGGCGTTGTTGTTGACGACGAGCGCGGCTTCTGCGCCGGTCAGCCGCGTGATGATCGATTCCGCGTGCGCGTGACGCGACCCGCGCTCGCCCGCGTCCAAATCGTATTCGAGGTTGGAATAACCTTGCGCGGTGGTCCGCATCGCGGCGAGCGTGTCTTCGGACAGCGGCGCGCGACCCAGGTTGGTGTGAATGATCACGCCGGTCGCGTTGATGACCGGCGCGAGCGACGGACGCACCGCGCGCTCGGCGCGCTCGCGAACGTCGTCGATCAACAGCGCCGGCATCGGCGCGTCCGCGCCGGCGAGGATGCTGGCACGCGCCCCGTCCAGCGCGCCGCGGCACGCGTCGACGACGATGGCGTGACCGTAGCGATGTGCCAGATCGCGCAGCGTGTGGTCTTGCAGCAGCGCATCGACGGAGGGAAGGTTACGGAGTTGAGGTTGGCTCATCGGTTACATTTTATCGCGGAACGCGCGCCGGGTCAAAGTGCCCGCGCGGGACTTGCCCCACGGATTATTTTGTATTCTCGATCAAATATCTCCGCGCGGCTTCCGCCATCAGCGCCGCGCCGGTCGGGATCGCCGCTTCGTCGATGTCGAAGTTTGGATTGTGGTGCGGACGATGCATGTTGTCTTTTTTCGCGCCGACATTGAAGAAGCAGCCCGGTTTGGCGCGCGCCATGAAACTGAAATCCTCCGCGCCCATGTGAATGTCCGCCTCGTTCACGTGCTTCGCGCCGACCAGGTCGGTTGCCATCGCGCGAACGAACTCGGCGATCTTGGGATCGTTCACGGTGGTTGGATAGCCCGGAATAATTTGCAGCTGGTAATCGCCGCCGAACGCGCGCGCGACGGCAAATGCCTTCTCCAGGTCTGCGTGCAGTTGCTCGCGTACCGCCGGCTCGAAACTGCGAATTGTGCCGCTGAGATGAACCGACTCGGGGATGATGTTCGTCGCGGTGCCGGCGTGAATGATCGTCACCGAAATCACGCCTTGCTTGGTCGGGTTGATTCGGCGCGAAACGATGCCGTGAATCGCGGTGATGACTTGCGCGGCAAGCCAGATTGGATCGAGCGCCTCGTGCGGATACGCGCCGTGCCCGCCGCGCCCAATCACGTCGCCCTCGAACGTATCGACCGCTGCCATGAACGGACCGGCGCGCACGTACACCTCGTTCGAGGGCAGTGTGCTGATGATGTGCATGCCGATGACCGCGTCCACGTCGTTCAGCGCACCTTCCTCGACCATGCGCTGTCCGCCGCTCTTGCCTTCCGCGTCGGCGTTCTCTTCCGCCGGCTGGAAGATGAGTTTCACCGTTCCTTTCAACTTGCCGGCGGCGAAATCCTCGTTGAGGATCATCGCCGCGCCGAGCAGCCCCGCGGTGTGCGCGTCGTGCCCGCACGCGTGCATCACGCCAGCGTTCTGCGATTTGTACGCCACGTCGTTCGCTTCGAGAATCGGCAGCGCATCCATATCCGCGCGCAGCGCGAGGCGCGGTTCTCCCTCGCCGAGGTACGCGACGACGCCGGTCTTGGCGACGCCAGTTTCGTACTCGATGCCGAGATCGTGCAGCGTCTCCGCGACGCGCTGCGCGGTACGGACTTCTTGGAACGCGAGTTCCGGGTGTTCGTGCAGGTCACGGCGGATCGCGATCAGTTTATCTTTCAGCGCATGCGCGCGGTCGAGGTAGGTCATTGGAAACCTTCTTGTCAGGGAAATTTTCCATTCCATTTCCGATTGTCTCTGACGAGCCGGACAATTCGATTCAACTCACGTTCATTGTAGCCATAATTATACTCGACTGCAAGCGTCGAAAGCCAAATCTTGGCGACATTGTCATCGCGCAAAACATGCACATGCTGGTTCATCCCAATTTCAATTCCGAAACAATCGCGTTTGCTGTCATCGCCTTGCCGTACGTGCCATTCAGCGCGGCGAGGAACGCACAATGCACATCCTCGGCGCGCACAGTCTTGCCTCCGTACGTCAGCGCGCGCGTCGCGCACGCGTCCTCCGCGACCAGACATTGAAAGCCGAGATCGTACGCCGCGCGCACGGTCGCGTCGACGCACATGTGCGTCATCATTCCGACGATCACGACACGCTCGATCCGCTCGCGCTGTAAATGTTCGAGCAGCGGCGTTTCGCGGAAACTGTTCGGATAATGCTTCTGAAAAACCGTCTCGCCTTCCAGCGGTGCGACGTTCGCGTGCGTCTTGACGCCGTCGGTGTCCGGCAGAAAAAACGTCGAGCCGGGACGCGTGGCGATGTGCTGAATGTGCACGAGCGGCAGGCGCGCGGCGCGGAATATCGAGAGCAGCTGCGCGGCGCGCTGACTCGCCTCCATGCTGCCCTCCAGCTCCATTTTGCCGCCGGGAAAATAATCGTTTTGAATGTCGATGAGAATAAGCGCAGTCTTCATTGGGTTTCCTCGTAGTAGTACGCAGTCACGCCGTACTGGACCGGAAAGTTATTGTCCCACGTCCCGTGTCCGAAATTCATTTGCAGACCATTCTGAAATTGGAACGCCGACAGATCGTCGAAATACCGAAAGATCGTCGCGTAGCCGTCCGCGCCATCCTTGTAGCGCAGAATCCCGCCGAAGGGTCGATTCGATCCGCCGGGTGGATCGGTGTAACCGCGATTGAAATAAAATCCGCCGTCCGCCCAATCCTCCTGTCCGCCGTAGAGCCGGCTGCTGCCCGCGCCGTCGCGCAATTGCAAGTTGCCTTCCAGATAACCCATCGACCACGCGCGCTTGACCAGGTCTTCCGCGCCTGTTTTCGGATCGATGATTTTTGGAATCGCGTCCAGCCCCTGGTCTTGGCTGACCAGCACCAAGCCGACCAGTTTGCCGTCGCCTGGCAATTCCACGGTATAGTCCGGTCCGTAAACCGCAAGTTTTTCGGCAGGTCGATACAGCACGCGCAGCTGCGTGTTCGCCGTCGCGTCCGACCCGGCGACGCGCACGTTCACGTCGATCGGATGCGCGCCGCGATCCTCCAATTCGATGGTCAGTCCATTCTGAAACGGCAGCGGCAGGTTCGAGTAGAAAATAAAACGGTCTGGCGACTCAACGATGCCGAGCGGCGTTGAGCGATGCAGCACCAGATGCGTGTGGTCGCCGAAGAACGCCACGAACGGCAGATCGACGCCGACCTGGTTTCCATACGTGACGCGCAGCCACAGAGCGGTCGGATCGGACTGTTTTGAAATTTGGAATTGCAGCGCGTCGACGGTGCCCGCGCCGCGGAATCGAATTGTCGCCGGCGTCCCTGGCGCAGTCTGTGCATCGAACGCGCGCGGATTTTCTAGCGAATCGATGTATCGCTCCGGTTGCAAAACATTTTGTGCCAGCCGCGTCATCTGGTCGATCGGCAAATCCGACCGGTCAAACGATTTGACGCGCGTCGTCTCCGGAAATCGCACGCCGGTTGCCATGAACCATTTGGGTTTTTTGCTGCCGCCGTAAACCATCACGCGCAAATGTTTCGCATACGGAATTGGAACGATGCTGCCGTTCGAGCCGTACTCTTGATGATGCCAGGTGAGGACCTGCGCGAGTTCGGATGTCAATCCCAGCGCCTTGCCGGAAAACCAATCTTCGATCGGTCCGTCGTACGCCACCTGGTCGTCAACCTCGATGCGCAAGTTCCCCAGTTTATCGAGATTGCCCCACTCGATGAAATTTTGCATATCGCTGATGGGACCGACATTCTTGCGCGATTCAGCCGTGGACAACATCCAAACCGCGTCTTCGGTGAACCAAATCTTGTCCATCACGCCCGGACCTTTTCGGTCTACCAGCAGGTACGCCTTTTGGTCTTTGCCGGCGGAATCCCGAACGACGGTCGTGCTGTACGCATGCCAATTGCCGGCGTCGTCCTGATACAAATACGCGGGCGAGTCCCAGTTTTCGAGCTCACTCCAAAAATCCCAGTAACTGACGCCACCCAAGGGTTTCTGGTATTGTACGATATTGACCGAGTTGTTCGTCCAGGGAATTCCGCCCATGCGGTCGGGATAGGTGCGATTCGTGAGATAGTCGGTCAGGAAATCAAATGCGGTGTAAACCGGCACAGCAGTGTCCGGCGTTGGCGACGCGGCAATCGGATTGAGATCGACCGTCACGTCGTGAACCGGCGTGGGCGTGGCGGTTGGCGGCGCGGCGACAAGCGGACTCGGCGACGCGGCGCGCGTTGGCGTTTGGGTTGGCGGCGCGACGACGACTACCGATGCCGCGTCTGCGCGTTCGACGCGCGGTCCCGAATTGAACAGCGATAACACCGCGCTGGGCGCGCCGGCAGTCGTCAGATATAATCCTAAACCGATCAAGGTCAAGCCGCACAGCGCGACCAGACAGATCGTAAGCGCGCGTCGATTCATAAAGCCGATGGTCGAAAAAGCATTTTCACTTGTCCGTCCGCAGCGTCAGCGTTTGTCCGTCCACGATCATCTCGATCTTGCCGCGCTCGTCGGTACGGAGGATGGAGGTCGACGCGAGCGCAGTGAGCAAATCCGCGGATGGTTTTTCGCGCGCGCCGCTGCCGGCGAAGAGAACCGCGAACTGGGGCGTTACCGCGTCGATAAACTCCGGCGCGATCTTGCGCGGCGCGACCAGCACCGCGCCGGACGTATCAACGCCGGACGCGAGCAGCGCGCTTTGCTCTTCCACGCTCGCGCTGTCAGCGAACAAGAACGCGACGCTGCCCGCGCGCAGACGCGCGATGGTCGGGTCAGTGATTTGCGCGTCGTCGCTCGACTGAACGAATTCGAGCGTAACGCCGTGATCCACGTCGACGATCAAGTCGGCTTGCGCGGCGAGACTCGCGATGCGTTTCTGCGCGACCAGCTCGCGCCACCGCGCGTACGCCGCCGTTGGTTTTGCCGGCGCGTTGGGCTGGATGATTTGCCGCACCTCGTACCGTTCCAGCACGTCGACCAAGCCGGCGAGGTGATCGTCGTCCGGGTTCGTCAGCACGACGAGATCGAGCGAGCGTTCCCAGAACGGCATTCGCTCACCCAGCGCGGACAGAACGACGCTTGGGTTCGCGCCGCCGTAGATCAAAATCTTGCCGCCGCGCGGCGTGCGCACCAGCG
>DAIDTM010000073.1 GCA_027457205.1 Anaerolineae bacterium
TTACTTTGTCGCGGTCAATCGCGTCTACAATACCGCGGGCACGATTATGCTGGCGCTGACGCAACTCAATCCGACGCCGCCCGTCACGGGCAGCGGCTCGGTCGCCCATATCAACTTTCAAACCCGCGCTGCCGGCGTCGCGCCGGTCCGACTCACTTCGGCGATGCTGTCGGATCGCAACGGAATTAAGATCTTGTACGTCACGAATAATCCGCCGAGCGCTCCAACGCGCTCGCGCAGCGCTTCCAATTCGGTCATTCAGGATGGCGCGATTTCGATCACATCCGGGACGAACCTTGTTTTTGTTCCACTCGTCGTCCGGTAGACCACTGATTCGCCAGACCAGTTTTCGTCTTGCCGGGCTGCTGGAGGTGTTGTATAATCTCCGGCAATGACATCCGCACATTCTTGGACTCTGCCACTTGCTCCGCGCGACGTCACGCCAGCCGTCGCGCTTTTTGTTTTCATCCCCTTTTGCAAAATCAAGTGCACGTACTGCGATTTCAACGCGTACGCGAATCTGTCGCGCGCGATGATGCCGTACGCCGACGCGGTCGCGCGGGAAATTGAAATTGCAGGGGCGCGGCATGCCTCGCCCCTACCCGCAAAAACGATTTACTTTGGCGGCGGTACACCATCGCTCGTGCCGGTCGCGCACGTCGAGAAAATTCTGCGCGCGTGCCACCGCGCGTTTGTGGTTGCCGGCAACGCCGAAATCACGCTCGAAGCGAACCCCGGTACAATCGATGCGGACAAGCTGCGCGCGCTGCGCGCTCTTGGCGTCAACCGGTTGTGCATCGGCGTGCAAGCGTTCGACGATGCGGTACTGCGGCGGTTGAATCGCGGGCACACGGTCGCCGATGCGTTGGAGACGTACGACCTGGCGCGACGCGCGGGATTCGACAACGTCAATCTCGATTTCATCTACGGCTTGCCGCTTCAAACGCTGGACGATTGGCGCGCGACGCTAGAGCGCGCGTGTGCGCTCGCGCCGGAGCACCTATCGCTCTACGCGCTCAAGGTCGAGGGAGGTACGGGGCTGGAACACCAGATCAAGCGCGGCAAGTACCCCGCGCCGGACGACGACGTCGCGGCGGATATGAACGACCTCGCGGAGGAAATGCTCGGCGCAGCGGGGTACGCGCAGTACGAAATATCGAATTGGGCGCGGCGCGTAGGGGCGAGGCATGCCTCGCCCCTACAATCGCGCCACAACCTCACCTACTGGCGCACCGAGCCGTACCTTGGCTTTGGCGCGGGCGCGCACTCGTGCTTTGGCGGCGAACGTTACTGGAATGTGCTGTCGCCGCTGGAGTACATCCAACGCGCGGAGCGCGGCGAGAGCGCGGTTGCCGGCAGCGAGCCGATCAGCCGCGAATTGGAAATGGCAGAAACGATGATTCTGGGCTTGCGGTTGAACGAGGGAATCGCGTTTGACGCGTTTGCTGCGCGGTACGGCGAGGACGCGCGGGAGAAGTATGCGGCGCAACTGCGAGAAGTAAATGCGCTGGGGCTAGTTGAAATGTCCGAAGAGTGTGTGCGGCTGACGCCGCGCGGTCGGTTGCTGTCGAACGAGGTGTTCTGGCGGTTACTGCCGTAACGACAACGGACAACTGCGGATTCGACGGATGCTGTCTTTACCGAAACTTGCTAACTGCCAATTAAGGTTACGACTGCGCTTTGCAATGTGGGAAGTAAGAGTAGAAACGTAGTGGTGAACAATGCCAATCCTGTAATTAGCCCCCCAAGAACGAATTGCTTGACCCGTGGGGCTGGCTTTTGTCTGATTACCCAGTCTGCCAATGCCAGCGCAAAGAGATACGGCTCCGCTAAGAAGATCGGATCAGTGATGTATGCCCAAAATCCACCTTTGAGAACACGCGCCGATGGCGCGCCAAACATATGCAGTGAAATAGGATAAAGAAGTGGCGCGCCGTGCGAAGCAACATCAAGGAGTAGATGCGATAGCCCACCTACTGCGGCGAGTCCCACAAGTGTTTCCAGGTAAGGCCAACGTCCGATGCGATGCAGCAACAACCAACAAGCCCCGATCCCCAAGTGGACAAAGATACTGTGCGTCCATAAAAAGCTATGGTTTAGAAATCCGCGGAAAACTGCGTTATAGATGACGTCCAAATCCGGCGCGACCGTACTGCCAAGCGCAACCAACCAGAGTATAGCGCGTCGCCTCCGGCTCCATTCGGGTCTCCGTTGTGATCTTGTTGCCGCAAAATAGCCAGGCACAAGATGCGCTGCTAACATAGAGTTCCCCCCGTGTGCGTTTGAGCAAGCAAACTAGACCAGCGAAACGCCTTTCCTACCTCACCCGCCGCGTCATCGCATGAGTGATCTCGCGCAAATAGTCCATCGCGCGATTCTGTATACCAGTCGCGTCCAGCGCGTCGAGCGCAGCAGCGCGAAACTCGTCGGCGCGGCGCTGCGTCTCCTCGCGCACGCCTGCCGCGCCCAGCAGTTCCAGTTCGGCCACCTTGCCGTCACCAGCCTTGTGGATGGCTTTGACCTGCCACAAGCGCAGGTCACCCTTTTTCGACGATCCACGCTCAGGCAGTACG
>DAIDTM010000074.1 GCA_027457205.1 Anaerolineae bacterium
GATCCGCTCGGCGCAGCCGCCGGCGGTCAGCGCTGAGATCGTCGGCTTGCGGTCATGCGACAGCACCGCGGGGTTTGCGCGCGCGGACGCGGTCCGCGCGTTCTCGTTTCCGCTGGACCACGGACCGCATCCAGATTTCCAGACTGAATGGTGGTACTACACCGGCAACCTCGACGCGGCGGATGGGCGGCACTTTGGCTACCAACTTACCTTCTTCCGCCGCGCGATTACGCCGACCGTCACGACGCGCGAGTCGGATTGGGCGGCGAATCAGATTTACTTTGCCCACTTTGCGATCACCGACGTGAAGAACAACGATCATTGGGCGACCGAACGCTTTAGCCGCGGCGCGGCAGGTCTCGCGGGCGCGAGCGGCAATCCGTACCACGTGTGGCTAGAGAACTGGGACGCATCGTCGCTGAACGCGGACGGCAGCCGCGTGCAGTTGCGCGCGGATGACTCGGGGCACGCGCTCGCGCTGACGCTGAGCGCGGTCAAGCCGCTCGTGTTGCACGGTGACAAGGGGCTGTCACAGAAATCGAGCGGCGTGGGGAACGCGTCGTACTACTATTCATTCACGCGGCTGGCGACCGCGGGAACGATCACAGTCAATGGAGAGCAGTTAGCGGTAAGTGGTAATTCGTGGATGGATCACGAGTTCAGCACGACCGTGCTCGGCGAGAACGCGGTCGGCTGGGACTGGTTCTCGATTCAAATGAGCGATCAGCGCGAGGTGATGTTCTTCCAAATCCGCCAGAAGGATGGCAGCATCGAGCCGCTGTCCGGCGGGAAGCTGGTAGAGCCGGACGGTAGCACGCGCGCGCTGACGCGCGAGCAGGTGAACATTCAGGTGCTCGACACGTGGTCGAGTCCGCAGTCCGGCGGCAAGTATCCCGCGCGCTGGAGCGTTTCGATTCCTTCCGCGAACATGCGACTGACGCTCAAGCCGTACGTCGCGGACCAGGAGATGCACGTCTCGATCGTCTATTGGGAAGGCGCGGTCGAAATTGCCGGCACGTCGAACAGCGCGCCGGTCAAGGGTAGCGGCTACGTCGAGATGACCGGCTACGCCGGCGAGTCAGGTACTGTGGGAGTGCAGTAACCTTTCCCGATCAACACCTCAATTGCAGAAAGATTGCCTGAACGGCGAAGGCGCGAAGAAAGCGAAAGGAAAAGAATATCATCGCCTTCGTTCTTGGCGTCTTCGCGGTTCAGGTTCTTTACGCCAGTTTGTACTTGGCAATGTCTCCCATGACAAGTCCTGCGAACGCAGGATCATTCGCGCGCCACAAGGTTTTGACTTCATCAGGATTGCTCGCTTCGATCTTGATAAGCCAGCCCTGCTCGTACGGCGATTCGTTGATGAGCGTCGGCGAAGATTCCAATTCCTCGTTCACGGCTGTTACCTTGCCGCTCACCATTGCCAGCACGCGCCCCACCCACTTGCCCGACTCGATGCTCATCACCGCTTGACCCTGGGTCACCGTGCGTCCCGCTTTGGGGATCTCGACAAATTGAATTTCCTTCGCTAGTTTCTGCGCGAATTCCGTGTAGCCCTGCGTGATGGTGTTTCCCTCCACGCGCGCCCACGCGTGATTCTTGTCGTAGTAGAGATCATCAGGAAATTCATAACCTGCAATGTTCATCGAATCCTCCATCGTATTATTGGACGCGGACTGCCGCAGACCAACGCGGACAAAAAGAAAAATCAGCGTTCATCCGCGTTGGTCCGCGTCCAATCATTAGCAGTTCTGTTTCAATACCTGCACGATATTTCCACGCGCATCGAGAATTCGCACTTGCAGCGGCGTCTCGCCCGGCAGCGCGTGCGTCGCGCAGCCAAAGCACGGATCGTACGCGCGGAACGCCATCTCGATGCGATTAAGCAGACCTTCGGTCACCACCGTGCCTGTATGAATCAATCCTTGTGCGGCTTTTTTGATCGACAAGCTGATCGGCGCGTAATTGTTCGTCGTCCCAACGATCAGGTTCGCTTTCGTCACGATGCCGCGTTCGTCGGTCCAGTAGTGATGCGTCAGTGTGCCGCGCGGTGCTTCGACCGTACCGACACCTTCGGTTGGTTTTTCCGCGGGAATGTTGCGTACATGTGGATTCGTGATTTCAGGATCGGTGGTCAATTCGACGAGACGTTCCGCCGCGTAGAGTAACTCGACCAGGCGCGCCCAATGGATCGCCAGCGTGTGATGCACCGGCTTGCCGCCAAGCGTCTTGTAGAATTCGTCGTATGCTTCCTGCGCGCGCGGCGTCGCGATTCCGTCCGACGCATTCAGCCGCGACAACGGCGTAGCTTGATAGACGCCGCTATCTTTACCCGCGATAATTCCTTTCCAACCGATTTGTTTGAGGTACGGGAATTTCAAATATGTCCACGGCTCGACGCGTTCGGCGACAACGTTCAGATAATCGGCGGGCGCATACTTGCAAAATTCCTTCCCAGTTGGATCAACAACGCGAATTTTGCCATCGTAAAAATTGATTTTGTTGTTTTCATCCACCATGCCCATATAGTACATTGGAGCGGTATAAGCATCGGAGAGAATCATGTCGACGTATGCCTTATTTTTCAGCACGACATCGCGGAATAGCTGAAGCGTGAATTGAGCAAAACCGATCAGTTCGCGCCCGGTCGATTCAAACCGCGCGCGCTCTTCCTCGTTGATGGCTTTGCTCATTCCGCCCGGCATCGCGCTGACCGGGTGGATCGTCCTACCGCCGAGCGTGCCGATAATGTCCATCGCCATGCCACGGCTACGAATGACGCGCTGACCGATCTCGATCCCGACCTTGTGAATGAGACCCAGGATGTTGCGCTCGGCAGGTGGCGCATCGGGACCGACGACGAAATCCGGACCGGCGAGGATGTAGAAATGCGTCGCGTGATCAGCAACGTAAAACGCCGAGTAGAGTAGTTCGCGCAGTTTCTTGCCTGTCGGCGGAACCTCGACGTGAAACACCGCGTCGCATGCTTTTGCCGATGCGAGGTGGTGCGCCTCCGGGCACACGCCGCAGATCCGCGGCGTGATGCGCGGCATTTCTTCGACCGGGCGACCTTCCGCAAATTTTTCAAACCCGCGCAACTCGGGAATAACCATCAGTGCATTCGCGACGTTGCCTTCATCGTCGAGAAAAATATCAATCCTGCCGTGACCTTCGAGTCGTGTGACTGGGTCGATGTGAATCGTTTTCATATCTTCCCCTCGTTCGTGGTACGGGGATGCGTAACCAGATTGGCGATGATTTGAATCGCAAAAAGCCCAAGCAAGAGGATACCAGCCAGTAATGAGTAGTATTTCCAAACCACCACCACAAAGCCGTAATTCATTGCGATATAGAGCGCGAGATACGGCGTCAATTGTTTCCAATCCATCTTCTCGCGGAAGGGAATCTTCAGAATCCAGTCATACAGCGCTTCGATTGCTAGAAACGCTAGAAAGATACCCAGGAAGATCGTGTATTGCGACGACTTGTCTTCCAATTGGACGAGAGTCATCCCGTAGATGGCGGGAATTGTCAGAAGGAGATAGACCCATCCAATTCTTTGCAACAGCGCCAGATGATTCTTCCGAATCAGGAAGATGAAAATCAGAAACGCGCTGTTCACAAGACCGAGCGCGAAAAAGAATGGCTCAAGCATTTTGAATTGCCTCTGTTATGTGCTCCCGATTCGATTCCGATGAAGTAGCGACGCTGGCAAACCAAATCGATAAAACGTGCCGACGGGGTCAACGATTTCGTTGATGATGCGCGCAGCGTCTTCTTCAGTGCTCGCGTCTGCAACCGATGCCGCCGCCGATAAGAGTGCCGCGCCTTGATCGACGACGTGCGGCGGCGCGCCGTAACAGCCACGGCACGGCATATCTACTTTCGTGCAGAGCGCGCCGCACCCGCCGCGTGTCGCCGGACCCGCGCAGAGAATTCCTTGATCGAAAAGGCACGATACCGAATCAGGAATGATTTCGTGCGGGCGATAAAATTTCTTGATGCGCTTTTCTTGTCGCGTATGTTTGCACTCATCGCATACCGTCTTGTCATTTGCGCCAACGACGCTCCCTTTCGCCGGCAAGTTGCCGCTGAGAATCGCTTCGACCACAGCCCAGATTTGGTGCGGCTGCGGCGGACAACCTGGGACGAAATAATCGACATCCTCGATTTGCGCCAACGTCTTGACGGTGTTGTACATTCGCGGGATGTTTACCTGTCCTTCAGGCATCGCGTACGATGTCTGCGGTAAAGCATGATCGTTGTTGACGACCGACGGCTCGTCGAGATACGCACGCGCGAAAATCGATTTGCGACTGTAGAGATTTGCGAGGCCTGGGATGCCGCCCGTGTGCGCGCATGAACCGAACGCGACCAATACTTTGGATTTCTTGCGAAGCAGATGCGCGACGTGTTCGTTCTCACTGTTACGAATCGCGCCGTTGAACAGGCACACGTCAATGTGCTGATCGGGCATCGCCTCGACGTCGTGATATTTGTAATCCATCGCAACGGGCCAAAAGAGAATTTCCACCGCCGCATCGAGGTCGAGAATTTTTTCGCGCAATTCGATAATCGCGATTTCGCAACCACCGCAGGATGCCGCCCAGTACAGACCCAGTTTCAACTTTGGCATTATTTCTCTTTTCACCGCAGAGGGCGCAGAGAACGCAGGGATAAAATATTTATTTCTCTGCGCGCTCTGCGTTCTCAGCGGTTAAACTTTATCCGCGAGTTCGCGTTGCCAATCGAGCGGACCGAGCGCACGCACTTGATCCGTAAAATCTTGGACGAGTTGCGTCCATTTGTTTGCTTCCGCGCCCGAAATCCAGCCCCAATGGAATCGTTCTTTTTCGATGCCGTACTGCGCGAGCAGCGTTTCGAGCAAGGGCATTCGGCGAAACGTTTTGAAATTGCCGTTGCTGTAATGACAATCGCCAGGCGGATGACAACCCGACACGATGACACCGTCTGCGCCGAGCGCAAATGCTTTCAAAACAAATTCGGGATCGATGCGCCCCGAACACATCACGCGAATAATGTCGACGTTCGGCGGCATCTTCATTCGATTCACGCCCGCCGTATCCGCCGCGGTGTAGGTGCACCAGTTGCAGAGAAAGCCGACGATCCGTGGTTCAAACAAGTCTGCCATGCGTATCCTTTCACGTATCACGCATCCTGAATCAAGGGATACATAAACTATGCTATTGCAAACAGTCCCTCAAGTTCTGCGACAATTTGCTGATCGGTGAAATGGCGGGCGGTGATTGCGCCGGCAGGACACGCCGCCGTGCAGGTGCCACAGCCCTTGCATAGCGCTTCGTTGATCCGGACGACGCCGGTGCCGTTCTGCGCAATGAAGCTGATTGCCGCGTACGGACAGAGCGCGAGGCAGGTCTTGCAGCCGGAACACAACGCCTCATCGACGAGCGCGGTCGTTGGCGAGATGACTACTGTGCCGCGACCGAGCAGCGACAAGACTTCACCTGCCGCCGCGCCCGCGTGCGCGACGGTGTCAGGCACATCTTTGGGTGCCTGACACGTACCTGCCAGAAAAACGCCTTCGGTGTTTGTGTGGAATGGACGCAGTTTCGGATGCGCCTCTTGGAAAAATCCGCTTGCACTGCGACTGATGCCAAAGAGCGATGCAACCTTGTCCGAGTCGCGTTGCGGTTCCATCGCAGTCTCAAGCACCACCATATCGACGCCGATTTGAACTGGGATGCCAAGCGTCGTGTCTTCGGCTTTGACTTGCAACTTGCCATCGTTCAGCACAACAACTTCAGCGCCACGACCGCGTACAAAGTAGACGCCCTCTTCCTGCACACGTTGATAAAATTCCTCATCGTCCTTGCCGAACGCGCGAATGTCCATATAAAATTCAAAAACTTCCGCGCCCGTCTTATCGCGCACGAGATGTGCGTGCTTGAGCGCATACATACAACACACGCGCGAGCAATATCGATTGGCGTGCTCGTCGCGACTGCCGACGCAGTGAATGATCGCGACGCGCTCTGGCTTTTTCCCTTCCGCGGTGAGTATCAGACCTTTCGTCGGTCCCGTCGCGCTCGACATCCGCTCGAATTGCAAGCCATCGAGAATGTTGGGCGATTTGCCGTACGCGTACGCCGATAATCGTTTGGGGTTGAACATATCAAACCCGGTCGCGACGACGATGCTACCAACGTTCAACTCGACGATTTCTTCCTTCTGGTCGAAATCGATTGCGTTGGCGGGGCATGCCTTGATGCAATCCTTCAAGCATTTGCCGCGGCTAAGCCAGACGCAGGTATCTTTATCGATCACCGTTTTCATCGGCACACCTTGACCGTTCAGTGGAATATACGCCGCGCGCCGTTTGCTCAGCCCGGCGTCGAATTCGTTTGGCACGCCCTTGCGATACACGCACGCCTCGACGCATGCACCGCAGCCGGTGCACAATGTCGTATCGACATAGCGAGGGCGTTGGCGCACTTTGACTTTGAATTGACCGATGTAACCCGACACATCGATCACGTCGCTGTAGGTCAGGAGTCGAATGTTGGGGTGCCGACCGGCATCCATCATCTTGGGTCCGATAATTCAGGTGCTACAGTCGAGCGTTGGAAATGTTTTATCGAGCTGTGCCATGTGCCCGCCGATGGACGGTTCGCGTTCCACCAGATAGACTTGGTAGCCGCCTTCGGCAATCGTCAGCGCGGCTTGAATTCCTGCGATGCCACCACCAACGACGAGCGCGGCAGGTGTCACTTTTTCTTTGCGTGCCTGCAGTGGTGCGTGCCATGCCACGCGCGCGACCGCCGCGCTCACCAATCGTTTTGCTTTTGCGGTTGCCTGCGCCGGGTCTTCGACGACCCAGGAGACTTGTTCGCGAATATTCGTCATCTGGAAATAGTACGGATTCAATCCTGCGGCGGCGATGGCGTTTTGAAATGTCGGCTCGTGCATTCGTGGTGTGCAGGACGCGACGACGACGCGGTTGATGCCAAGATGCTTGATATCGTCCTGGATCATCTTCTGCCCTGACTCGGAGCACATGTACTTGAACTGCCGTGCCACGGTGACGTTCGGCAGCACGCTGGCAAAGCGTACAACCTCTGGCACATCAATCACCGCGCCGATGTTGATGCCGCATTCGCAAACGTAAACGCCAATCCGTATTTGATCGTCCGTCATCTTTTCCCTGAACATCGTCTCGTAGTCTATAGTCCTGTAGTCAGTCTATGCGACTACAAGACTATTTGACTGCTAGACGATCCGATTATTTTTCCATCGCCTGCCACACAAGTTCCGTAATATCCAAAATCTTGATGCGCGCCTTGGTCTTGCGCGCTGCGCCGAGCAGTGTGCGCTTGCACTGTTGACACGCCGAGACGAGTGCTTCGGCGCCGGTGCTTGTGGCTTGCGCCAAACGACGCGCGGCGATATCCTCCGTGACTGCTGCCTCGGACATCGCGACATCGCCGCCGCCGCCGCAACACATCGCGTCTTCGCGATTATTCGTCATCTCGCGCAGCGTAATCCCCGGAATGCCTTTGATCACCGCGCGCGGCGCGTCATATACGCCGTTCTTGCGTCCCAAGTCGCACGGATCGTGATAGGTAACGACCCACGGCAGTTTCGCCAGTTTGACGCGGTTCTCTTCGATCAGATTCGCGAGGAATTCGGTGGCATGCAGGACTTGAAATCCAAACTTGCCGCGGCCATTCGCGTACGCGGGATAGAGATGCTGCCAGGTGTGATAGCAAGAAGCGCAAGTCGTAACGAGAGTCTTCGGTTCTAATGCTTTGACTTGTTCGATGTTGTGCTGGGCGAATCGTGCGACATCTTCCGTCATTCCTGCACCGAAGAGTGGATAGCCGCAGCACCACTCGTCGTCGCCAAGCGTTGTGTAATTCACTTTTGCTCGCTCAAGAATCTGGACCAGCGCCTGAGGAATCGAGTATGCCTGCGGATAGAAAGAGGAGACGCAACCGATGAAAAGGAGCGCTTCCGCTCCCCGCTGACTCGTCGAGCCAAGTTGCGCGGGCAGCGGTTCCAGATTCTGGCTCCAGATCATGCGTGAGCGGTTGTCTTCGTTGAGGATGTTGTAGGTCGCATTGACTGTGCCGCGCAGTTGGAGGATATTCTGAGGAATTTCGAGATTCTGAGCGACTGCCCACTCGCGCAGATGACGCATTGTGTCGCCGGTCATGATCCCGCGCGGGCAGCGGGCACTGCAGGCATAGCACTGCGTGCAGAGCCAGAACGTACGACTGTTCAGCACCTGGTCGCGCAAACCCAGCCGCATCAATTGCCACAATTGCCGTGGCGTGTAATCCATGAGTTCCACGGCAGGGCAGGAAACGCTGCAGGTGCCACATTGGAAACATGTCAAGACTTGTTTCCAATCCGGCTCCACCTGCTTGATAAATTCGCGATCCAGGCGTTCCTCCGTTAATACGCCCAGTTGTTTGAGGGACATGTGAGGCAACCTCCTCGTTTCTCACTAAACCGGGCAACGTCGTAACGAGAACAGCGAAACGCCAGACGGAAAACTCGTTTCCGACCCGGCTCATTTGAGCAAGCGGCAGATTTTACAGGTGCGGGGCGGTGTCTTCGATGTTGTGCATCAGGCGCGAACGCGCATTTACCTCAGCCAGTTTGTTTGACACATACAGAGACACGTCGATCCAGAGCTGTCGCGCTTGGTCTTCAGGCAATTTGCACACGCTTTTGACGGTATGCCCTCTGCTCCGTAAGTATTCATCTACAAACATTCTCGCCAGCTCCGTTTCGGGATTGTCAATCACAGTTCACCCCCTTGGTTCGTAGAACTCACCCTTGTTATTTTCTATCATCTTGCGCGAAGGTGGAATAGGGCGCGATACTCATTTTCACTCCTCACACTTGTCATTTCTGTTGTATCCCGGCAAAACAAAACGCCAGCGATTCGTCGCTGGCGCGTAACGGTGGTTCAGTTCATATGTAAGGCAGGTTGTTCCACGATCTCTCAAGGCAATTTTTCAGGCAGTTCGATAATTCCTTTTTGGATGGCGTATTTGATCAACTCGCCACGATCGTGCATGCCTAATTTTTCCATGATATGCGCACGGTGATTTTGCACTGTTCGCACGCTGAGATGCAGTATGTCGGCGATCCGCTTGTTCGGGTGTCCTTCGGCGATCAACTGCAGAACTTCGCGCTCACGATCGGTCAGCCCGTTGAACGAATCGCGTTCTTGCCCGGTTTCGACGCGGCGGAGATAATCCTCCACGAGTCGTTTTGTAATAGATGGATACAGAAACGCCTCATCTTGATAAACTGCGCGGATGGCGTGGACGAGCTCGCTTCCCGCCACTTTTTTCAGAACGTAGCCCAGCACACCGGCTTCCAACATCCGCGCGATGTACTCGTCACTTTCATACATCGTCAAAACG
>DAIDTM010000075.1 GCA_027457205.1 Anaerolineae bacterium
ATGATCGCCATGGGCGCGTGTTATCTCGTCACGACTCTGAGTCTGCTGGTCAACCCGGCGATTCGCGAGATGGACCAAGCCAAGCGCGTGAATCTCGTAGAGTCGAATGTGATGATTCCGGGAGAATGAATCGAGCGCGGCGGCAACGGTAAATAGCAGGGGCGAGTCGGTGACTCGCCCCTGCTTCATTCGACGATCATTGCCGCGCTATTTCTTCTCCTGCTCCTTCAGCCATCCCTGCACTTGCTTTGCCAGCGTCGTGACCACAGTCAATAGCTGCACCACGTCCTTCAGCGCCCATCCGCCGCGCGATGTCTTTGCTTCGCTGGGCGCGGCCTCCGAGTGACGCGACGACGCGCGCCCCGCGATAATCGCCGCCATCAGCGCGCCGGCAATCCCGCCCGCCACGCCGCCCAGCAGCGCGGGATACAGCTCGCTCTTGCGGAGTTCTTTGGCGACCTCGCCGGCGCGTCGCATCATTTCCCGACTGTCGAATTGCTGCTGCATCGCTGCCTCCTACGCCCCTCGCAAGTAATCGATCATGCCGCGCAGCGTGACACGCGCCTGCGCGCTCCGGCTGTGCAATTGGATCGGCACGCCGGCAATCGCGTCCGACGCGCGGTCCGCGCCCTCCTCGATTCGCAGCGCCCACAACTGCGCGTACAACAACGGCAGCCGAATCCAGCGATTCAGCGCGCGCATCCCGCGCAAGGCGAAGAACAGCGCGACTCCCGGCACGGCGACAAAGATCATCGCCAGCAAGACCAGCCAAATGATGGAAAGATCGCGCCACGGCGCAAGAATCGATGCATCCATAATCAGTGTTGTCCGTCTACCAGCGCCAGGATCTCCGCCGCATATCTGCGCGCGTCCTCATCGCCGGTTTGGAGAACGCCCTGCAACGGCTTGAGCATCAGCGGACTGGTAATCCGCTTGAGCGCGTCCGCCGCGACCACGCGCACTTCCGGCTCGCCCAGTTGCAGATCGACGATGAGGGCAGGTACGGCTTTGTCCGAGGCGACCTCTCCCAGCGCCTTCGCCGCGGCGACGCGCAATCGCGTGTCCACGGTACCCACCCGTGCGTCGCCGCGCAGCGCGACGAGCAGCGGCTCGATCACGCGGTCGGTACGCGAGCGACCCAGCGCCTCCACCACCTTGTCACGCACATCGGCGTTCACATCGCGCAGCTGCGGCAGCAGGTACTCGATGCCGCGGTCGAGTTGCAGCCAACCCAAAATTTCCGCCGCGCGCGTCCGTACCGCTGGGTCCTTGTCCTTCAACTGTTTGGCGAACCAATCGACCGCGACGTCGCTGCTCATTTCGCTGAGCGCGGCAATCGCGCTGCCATCGCCGTCCCAGGCGCGATGGATCAGTTCCTGCGTCACCGCATCGCGCAGTTCCGCGCGCACGCCTTGCGCGTGCGCGAGCGCGTAGCCCGCCAGCGGAACATTGCCGCGCGCGACGAGCGTCTCCACCAACTCGCTCGCGTCGCCCAAGCCCGCGTAGAACAGCGCGGTATCCCACCACGCCGGTTCAGCCAGGTGTTCGGACAGCGCCGTCAAGCCGGGCGCTTGACGCAGCGCGCGCGCTGCAAAATAGGACTGCCACAAATCGTGCGCGAACTCGGCGGTCTTGTTCTTGCCGGGCTTCATCAAGCCGCGCGCTTTGGGCAGGAACTCGTCCGATGCCGGACGCCCGCGCTGGACTGCCAACGCGACGCCTTCCAGCACCTTGGCGGTCTCATAGCTGCCCTGGATGACCTGCGCGGTGAACGCATCGAACAACATCGTGCGCCGGTTCGGTAACGGCTGATCGGCGCGCCAGACACGCGCCAGCATCGCAAACGTCAGCGGGTTGGCGGTGAGCGCGCGCGGCACGCCGTTCGCCTTGAGCGCGGCGATGAACGTTCCAGCGTGCTCGCGGTTGACCCGCACCGTGTACGCTTCGATGTCGGCGTCGCGGAAACCGGGCAGGCGCGCTTCGACAAATCCTAGCACGGCGGTCTGCGCGGTGGCGATCACGCGCGCCGCGCCAAAATCTCTAGCCCACGCCTGCAGCGCGTCTGACGGCAGCGCGTCGATATCGTCGATCAAGACGAGCGCGCGGTTGGAAGCGAACGCGTCGGGAAAATAAATGCGCGGGCACGTCGCCGCCAGCGGCTCGGGCAAATACAACCCGCGCGGGAAATCGGTGATGCGCGGCAGCGTGGACGGCGCGAGATCACGCGCGGACAAGTAGATCGGCACGCGCGCGCTTTTCGATCCGGCGAGCAGGGCGCGCGCGTTCGACCAAGCCAGATAGGCGAGCGCGGTGGTTTTGCCCGCGCCGGCAGCGCCGGTGAAGACGACGCGCGGATCAAGCGCGAGCGCGGCGTTCCAGCCGCGCGGCTCGATCCATTCGCGTTCCAGTTCGGACGGCGCGCCGGGCCAGGGCAACCGCGCGAAACGATTGACGAGATGTTCGGCGTAGGCGCGCTCGAATCGGTGTGTGGCGCTGAGTTGATCCAGAAAACCCATTCAATTCCTTTCGGGTTGCGATTGTAACACAGAAACCGTAGATTGACAAAAGTATTTTGAAAAAACAGGACGGGCATTGCTGCCCGCCTGCATCGTCCGTTCAGGTCTTGGCTTGTCGAATCTCTTGCAAATACGGATCCCACGCCGATAAATCCGGCGGTGCGGCGTTGGGGACCTGGGCTTGTTTCTGCGCGAAATAATAATCGCGGACAATATCGCCCTCTTGCTCGCGATTGAAATCTCCGAATTTCTTGCCTTCGGTGTGGCAGCGCGCCAGCGCGACGGCAGGCGTTTCGCCGGGATTGCAGTACACGTACGTCGGCGCGGCAATCGCCTGAGCAAGATAGATCATGCCAAAGTGCTGGTACTGCCACTGGTGCGTGAGCTCGTGCATCAGCCACGCAATGTCCACCTCGTCGGAAGTCAGCACACGCGGAAAATACGAAATGTTGCCGACGGTGATCGCGTTGGCTTGCGGCGCAGGTCTGCCGCGCAGTGTCGCGCCAATCCGACCGACGAAATTGGGTATCTGACTGCCTTCGCTGACGCGGACGCGCGAAAAATCCAATCCGCCTTCGAAGATCGGTTGCGCCGCCGCCAGTTCCTCCGGGCGAAGAGTCCGAACTGCCATGATTTCCTCCTTCAATACCGCGCGCGTCTCAAACCGCGCGCCGCGCTGCCAACGGTTGCGAGTATAGCGCGGTCATTCCGAAAAATCAAGGGGTGTGGATTCAATATTTTATGGTATAATGGTTTCGCTCGATACTGATTCCGCGGAGTCGCGATGGGACGCGTGATCGCCATCACCAACCAAAAAGGCGGCGTCGGAAAAACGACGACGACAATCAACCTCGGCGCCGCGCTCGCGCAGAAGGAACAGTACACCTTGCTCATCGACTCCGATCCGCAAGGCGCGCTGTCGATTGCGCTCGGCATCCCTGCCTACGATCTGGAATTTACCCTCTATTCGATCCTCACCGACACGCGCATTCCTGTGGCGGCGGTGACGCATCACGTCCGTCCGCATCTCGATGTGGTGCCGGCGAACATCGACCTCGCCGGCGCGGAGTTGCAGCTCGTCGCGATGATGGGGCGCGAGTACGTCTTGCGCGATGCGTTGGCGAATCTGCGCGACAAGTACAACTTTATCCTGATCGATTGTCCGCCCAGTCTGGGACTCCTCACCGTGAACGCGCTCGCGGCGGCGGACGAAATCCTGGTGCCGCTCCAGTGCGAGTTTCTCGCGATGCGCGGACTGGACGCGCTGATCGACGTGGTCGCGCGCGTGCAGCGGCGCTTGAATCCGAAATTGAAATTGATCGGCATCGTGCCGACCATGTACAACCCGCGGCGCATCCACGCGCGCGCGGTACTCGACAAGGTGCGCGCGACGTACCCGAACAAGGTGTTGAACGTGACGATCAAAGAGAGCGTCCGGTTCGCCGAAGCGCCGGAGCAGCGCCGCACCATTTTCGAGATCGATGCAAACAATGAAGGCGCCGCGGCATATCGCGAGCTGGCGGAGGTGATTCTCAATGCCCAACCAGAGTGACCCAGTCAAACGCCGCCCCGTCGATGCGCTGTTTGGCGATAGTAGCGCAGCATCCTCGCCGGGCTATGTCGTCGAGCCACCACAGCCGGTGACGACCGTGTCGCCGCCTCCACCGGAACAAATCCCTGCTCCTGCGCCCGCCCCGGCGACCCCGCCTGTCCCGCCGCCGGTTGCAGCGCCACCGCCGGCGACTAGCCGCGCGCCCACCTTCGATCCGGAGCCAGCCGTCGCGGCTGTACCTGCCGCGCCGTCAGACCGCATCAGTCAGTTGTATGACGAGGTAAAGAAACAATTGGGCGACAGTCGCGTCGTCGCGAATGAATGTATGGGGCTGTTGCTCAAGGCGCGCGAGGCGTATACCAAACAAGATTTCGCGGCGGCGGAATTTTACGCCGAATCGGCGGAGGTGCGGATGAAGCGGAGCGAGCTCAGTCAGCGCGCCGCGCGTCGCCCCATCGTCTGGGCGATGTGGCTGTGGAATCTGGCAATGCTCTTCGCCGGCTTACTGAGCGTCGCGGTGACGTACATTTTGAATCTCACGCTCTTTGGATTGCCGGTCGCGCCGGAAGCGATCGTGTTGATGCGTGCGTTAGCGTGGGGCGCGGTGGGCGGCGTGTTGGGCGCGCTGGTAAGCATTGTCTCGGTCATGCGACGTCGTGAGCTTGACCCTGCCAACGACGCGAGTTATTTCGCGCGACCCATCGTCGGCGCGCTTCTCGGCGGCGTACTCTTTGTGCTCTCGCAAGCCGGCGTCATCGCCGGCAACATCGACGTCGGCGATGTCCACATCGGACCGATCTTTCTCTACGTCTTCGCGGCGCTCGCCGGATTCGGGCAGGACATTATGCTGGAATCGCTGCGTAATATTTTGAGGACGATTTTCCGCACGCAGAAATAGCAAGGGCGAGCTAGCGGCTCGCCTCCTACTTTTTCTCCCACGAAGAGCACGAAAGAACACGAGTTTTTTCGTGCTCTTCGTGTTCTTCGTGGACAGCGCTGTTCATCCTGCACAACGTCCGACGCTCATCGCAACGCGATTCGCTTCAACCTCGGATTGTTCGTAATTCCCGGAATCCGTCCTCGCTTCGCGATGGGCTTGCCATCGATCTCTTTCAGGTCGCCAGTAAAATCGATCGGCGGCGCGCCGCTGATCGCGCTGCCCACGCCGTATGCGTCGACCGGCGCGCCGCTCGCGCGGAACAATTTGACGCGCTCCAAATCGACGCCGCCGCTGACGACAATCTTGACTTTCGGAAAGCCGGCTTGATCGAGCCGCGCGCGGATTTCCTTGACGAGATCCGGCGTGACGCGCCCGCGCTCGCTCGGCGTATCGAGCCGAATGCCCCACAGCCGATCCCCCAACGCCTGCGCGACGCGCAGCGACTCTTCCGCTTCGTCGTGAAACGTGTCCACGAGCGCGGTGCGATTGATCTCGCGTGGCATCCATTTGTCGAATGCCTCCGCGGCTTTCACCGTGTCGCCGAAAATCAGCACCATCGCGTGCGGAATCGTGCCGGAGGGCTGCCTGCCGGCGAGCCGCGCGCCCGCGGGCGTCGCGCCGGTGACGCACCCGCCGATCACCGCAGCGTACTCCAATTGCGCGGAAACGTTCGGGTGCACGTGCCGCGCGCCGAACGAAATGACCGGCGTCGGCGCGGCAGCATCGACGATTTCGCGCGCGGCGGTCGCCCAGCCGGACGTGTGCGCCAACATTCCGAGCAGCGCGGTCTCGTACAAGCCGAAGGCGGCATAGCGCGCGCGAATCCGCAGCACGACTTCCTTCGCGCGCATTGCCGCGCCTTCCTCCAGCACGTCGACTTGCGCGTCAGGCGCGGCGACGCGCAGCAGATCGAGCACCTCGTTCATTCCGCACAGAATACCATCGCGTCCCGGAAAGATTTCCATCACGACGACCGGATCGAGTCCTTCCCGCGCGAGGATCGTCTGCGTGCGAGCAAAATAAATGTCGGCGGTATCGCCGGCGAGAATTGCGTCGGAAATAGTTTTGTCGGTCATAATTTACCTTTGTAGGGACGCATCCACGTGTGCGCCCTGGGCAGACACATAGGTCTGTCTCTACACGTCACACAATTTCTCTGACCACCTCAATTTTGTTCAACGCCATCATGTAGAGAAAATACGCGTGCGCCAGATCGCCGTCGTGCGGCAGCGCGCCGATCTTGTTCGCAGTCTCGACCGGCAAATCGTAGGTGTTGACGCAATTCGCCGGCACGATCACGCGGCGCGGAATATCGCGCACATTGGCGCGCAGTTTCAGATCGAGCGCAAGATCGTACGCGCACAGATCGGTGCAGACGCCGGTGACGATAAACGTGTCGATCACCGAATGATTCCCCAGCCACTGTTCCATCGTCGTGTCGACAATCGTGTGCAGCGAATTCTTGTGCACGATTTCAATGTCACGCGCGAAGGGCAGCGTCGCCAGCTCGCGCACCAGTTCCGCCTCGCGCGTGCCGCGCACGCAGTGCGCGCCGTACGCCTTGAACTCTTCCGCGTGCTCGCTGTGCCATTCCTGAATCGAGATCAAGTTCCGAACGCCGCGCTCGTACGCGCGCTGAAACAGATTGGCAATCGGCGGCACGCACGCGGCGGAGCGCGGGCTGGACAGCGTGCCTTCGTAGCAAAACCCATTCAGCATATCGACCGTACAGAGTGCAGCGCTCGCCGGCTCGGCGATCGCCGTCGCAAACGGCATCGGCTGCAAATTGGCGTACCACGCGCTCAACCAGTCGAGAAAGTCTTTCGATTTGGTACCGAGGTTTGTTTTCTCGTCCATCATTGAACCTCCATGTCAGAGGGCGGAAAGCAGTAGGCAGCAAGCGTTACACGGTCTCTGCTTTCTGCTTACTGCCTTCCGCCTACTTGTCCTTCACTCTTTCAATTCGCGCTCCCAGTTTTTGCAATTTCTCTTCGATGCGCTCGTACCCGCGATCGATCTGACCGATATTGCCGATCACGCTGGTGCCGCGCGCGCACAGCGCGGCGAGGAGCAGCGCCATCCCGGCGCGAATGTCCGGCGATTCGAGCCGCTCGCCGTGCAACTCGCTCGGACCCACGACAACGGAGCGATGCGGATCGCACAGGACGACGCGCGCGCCCATGTTCAGCAGCTTGTCGACGAAATACATTCGCCCCTCGAACATCTTCTCGTGCATCAGGATCGTACCCTCGCACTGCGTCGCGGTCACGAGCGCGATGCTCATCAAGTCGGAGGGAAACGCGGGCCAGATGCCGTCGTCGATCTTGGGCACGGCGTTGTGGACGTCGCTTTCGATCTTGAGCGATTGCCGCGCGGGCACGAACACATCTTTTCCGCGTACCTCGCATTTGACGCCGAGCCGCTCGAACGCGAGCAAGACCATTTGCAAATGTTCGGGCGCGGCGTTCTGGATGAGCAGTTCGCCGTGCGTCACCGCCGCGAGTCCGATGAAACTGCCAGTCTCGATATAGTCCGCACCGAGTTCCACTTCTGCGCCGCGCAAGCGGTCCACGCCTTCGATCATCAGCGTATTCGAGCCGATGCCGGCGACGTTCGCGCCCATCAGGTTCAGCACGCGCGCCAAATCCTGTACGTGCGGCTCGCTCGCGGCGTTGCGGATGATCGTCGTGCCTTTCGCGCGCGCGGCAGCCATCAGCGCGTTCTCAGTCGCGGTGACGCTCGCCTCGTCGAGAAAGATTTCCTTGCCGCGTAGTTCCTCCGCCTGCATCTGAAAGCCATCGTTCACGCGAATGTCTGCGCCGAGCGCGCGCAGCGCGGCGATGTGCGTATCGACGCGCCGCCTGCCGATCACGTCGCCGCCCGGCGGCGGCAGTTCCACCGCGCCGCGCCGCGCGAGCATCGGACCGGCGAGCAGGATCGACGCGCGGATCTGCGCGCACAGGTCGCGGTCGAGCCGGGTCTCGCGGATGTCCCGTGCGCGCAAGACCAGATCGTGCGCGCTCAGCTCGGTGATTTCGACGCCCAAGCCGCGCCGCAGCGCGAGCATATCTTCCACGTCGCGGATGCGCGGGACGTTGCGGACGGTAAGCGGCTCGTCCGTTAAGAGCGACGCGGCGAGGATGGGCAGCGCGGCGTTCTTGTTGCCGCTCGGCGTCACCGTGCCGCGCAGTGGCGTGCTACCTTCGATGATGAATCTTTCCAATTCTGAACTCCAAATGCAAAATAACTAAACCGCAAAGAACGCCGAGAGCGCAAAGAAAAAACAAAACTACTTTTTCTTCTCTTTGCGTCCTTTGCCGCGCGTTAGCCGTCGGATTCATCCGATGGCGATGTCACGCGCTACCCGCCCCGCGTTCGCGTTCATCTCGTAGATCATTTTCAATCCCTTGAGCGTCAGACACTCGTCCACCACGTCAATCGCCGACGTCTCCGCGGCGATCAGTTTCACCATCTCGCCGGTGCCGATCACGCGCGCCCGCGCGCCCAGCTCTTTCTTCTGCCGCGCGATCATCCCCTCGACGAGCGCGACGTAGCCGTAGATCAAGCCGGCTTGGACGGCGCTGACCGTGTTCTTGCCAATCGGGCTTTTCGACGCCGGCGCGACCAGCTCGATACGCGGCAGCTGCGCGGCGACCCGGAACAGCGCGTCCGCCGAGGTCGTCACGCCGGGCGCAATCGCCGTGCCGATATAATCACCTTCTACGCTCAGCGCGTCGAAGATCGTCGCGGTGGTGCTGAAATCGATGACGATGGCGGGCGCGCCGTACAATTTTTTCGCGGCAACTGCGTTCGCGATGCGGTCCGCGCCGACCTCGCGCGGCGAATCGGTGCGGATGTTCAAGCCGGTTTTGACGCCGGGACCGACGACGATCGGCTCGATGTGCAGATGACGCTGGCACAATTCGTCGAACGTGGAGGCGAGCAGCGGCACCGACGACGCAATCGCGCAGCCGTCGAACGTCGTACCGTTCGCGCCCTTTTGCTTGAGCAACGAGCGCAGCAGCACCGCGTACTCGTCTGCCGTGCCGTCGACGCGCGTCGTGATGCGCCAGGTCGAAACGAGTGCGTCGCCGCGATACGCGCCGAGCGTGATGTGCGTGTTGCCGATGTCGAAGAGAAGAATAGTTGCCAAAAGAAAACTCCTGATGGATGACGGAAGACAGTGAGAAGGCATCCGTCCTCCGTCGCTCGTCCTCCGTCTATTTTACCGCGCGTACAATCGCCTCCGCGACGACCTCCGCCGCCGTATGCCCGATCGCGCTAACGTCGCCTTGCTTTTTCCCCGCGCTGAGGACGAACAACGCGTCGCCGTCGTAGAGCGTATGCGCCGGACGAATCGCGCGCGCAAAACCATCGTGCGCCATCATCGCGACGAGGTTCGCCTCTTCTTTCGTCAGCGCGGCGTTCGTCGCGACGACGCCAATGGTTGTGTGCGTGCACGCGCGTAGGGGCGATTCATAAATCGCCACTACAAGCCCGCTCTTGATCGCGCTTGCCGAATCCAGCCAGCCGCCGACCACCGGCTTGCGCGTGCCGGCGAGAATCTCGCCAGTGCGCGGATCGACCACATCGCCGAACGCGTTGACGACGACGAGCGCACCGACGATCACACCCTTGCCGATGGACTGACTCGCCGCGCCGAGTCCGCCCGGCGACGCGAACTTGGGTCCGAACAAATGCCCCACCGACGCGCCGGTTCCCGCGCCGACGCGCCCTTCCGCCACCGCGCCGCTCGTCGCGGCAACGCACGCGCGATAACCCGCGTCGGCGTTCGGGCGCGCCTTCGCGCTACCAACTGCCAGATCGAAAATCGCGGCAGCGGGGACAATCGGCACGCGCGCAACGCCGGTGTCGTAGCCGATATTCTTTTCTTCGAGAAAGCGCATCACGCCAGCCGCCGCGTCGAGTCCGAACGCGCTGCCGCCGGTCAGCAGCACGGCGTTGACGCGCTCGACCAAATGTCCGGGGCGCAGCAAATCGGTCTCGCGCGTCGCGGGCGCGGGACCGCGCACGTCCACACCGCCGACCGCGCCGTCGGGCGGGCAAAGGATGACGGTGCAGCCGGTTTTGTTTTCCGCATCCGTGTAGTGACCAACGAGGATGCCGGGGATGTCAGTGATTGAGTTACCCATTGAAATCTGCGAAGCGTAAAACGTGAAACGTAAATTTACGTCTTACGGATTACGCTTTACTCCATTGGGAATATACATCTTGCCTTCGATCATGAAACACTGGCACGCGCTGGCGCACTTGATCGACCAAATCGAGATCGATCTGCGCGATGAGCAGCGCGTCGCGCTCGTCGCCTTCGACCAGAATCTCGCCCCACGGATTGACGATCATCGAATGTCCGCCAAACGTCTCGCCTTTGCTTACGCCGACGCGATTGGTCGCCGCGATGAAAATCTGATTCTCGATCGCGCGCGCCGGTAGCAGTGTGCGCCAGTGCGCGATGCGTTGAATGGGCCACTCCGCCGGGAGAAAGGCGAGGCGCGCGCCGGCGAGCGCATAATGCCGCCACAATTCCGGAAACCGCAGATCGTAGCAGACGCCGAGCGCGAACGTGCCAAACTCGGCGGAAAAGACCGGCGCGGCGGCGCCGCCGACGAGGTACTTGTCCTCATCGAGCATCGGGACGAGGTGGAGCTTGCGATACGCGCCGATGTGGTTGCCGCGCGCGTCGATGAATGTCGCGGTGTTGTGCACCTTGCCCTCGAGCGATTCGAGCAGCGAGCCGACGATCGCGATGTGATGTTCGCGCGCGGCGTCTTCCATCGCCGCGAACATTCCCGCGTCGAGCGCTGACGCGTGCTCGACGGCGCGCTCCAAATCGTACGCGGTGCTCCACAGTTCCGGCAGGACGACGATGTCCGCGCCGCGCGCGCGCGCTTCGGCGATCTTGGCGCGCGCGGCGTCGAGATTCTTGAAAGGATTTCCCAGCGCAAGGTCGATTTGCGCGAGGGCGATGGTCAGCGGTTTCATCGGTTCATTCCCAAACGCGAGATTTGCACATTAAAACTGTACCATACATTCAGAGTCGTGTCAATCATTTGCGTCTGGTGATTACCCACAAGTCCCAACAGCCACAGAGAACACAAGGGACACAGAGGAAAAATAAATTTCTCTGTGTCCTCTGTGGCGAGATGTGGGTCATCGTCACTTCGCGTCCTACCTATTGCCAGCGCGTTCGCAACAGAGTATAATCGCGCTGAGGTGAAGAGTGAAAATCCACGACATTTCGGTCTCCATTTCCGCGGCGATGCCCGTCTACCCCGGCGATCCGGCAGTGAGCATCGAGCCGGTCCTGCAAATTGCCAAAGGCGACGACGCGAACGTCTCGCGTCTTTCGTTCGGCAACCACACCGGCACGCACCTCGATCCGCCGGCGCACTTTGTCCCCGGCGGCAAATCGGTCGATCAGCTCAATCTATCCACGCTCTTCGGACCGGCGCGCGTCGTCGATCTGACGCGCGTCCAGACCGCGATCACCGCGGATGATCTGGAGCGCGCGCGGATTCCCAAACGCGCGGTGCGCGTTCTCTGCAAGACGCGTAACTCGGAATTGTGGGCGCGCGCCGGCTTTCAGAAAGATTTCGTCGCGTTCGCATGGGACGCCGCGCAGTGGATCGTCGATCGCGGCATCCGGCTGATCGGCATCGATTATCTGAGCGCCGAGTCCTTCGGCGCGAGCGAGCCGAAGACGCATCGCGTCTTGCTGAACGCAGGCGTTATCGTCATCGAAGGCATCGATCTGCGAAACGTCGCGCCGGGCAATTACACGCTTGCCTGCTTGCCGCTGAAGATCAAGGACGGCGATGGCGGTCCGGCGCGCGCGATTCTGATCGAAGAATAATTGTCTTTTTGAACAAATCCGGCTTTTGGGGTAAAATGAGAGTACGCCGGACGCGCGACGCTTCTTGAACGCGCGTCGCGCTTTGAGGTTACGCGATGGAATCGAATCGTACGATATGGGCGGAGGTGGACGAGCAAGGGCGGCTGGTGATGCCAGCGGAAGTTGCCTCCCGCTACGGACTCACGCCGGGCGCGCGGATGCGAATCGAGGAAACCGGCAACAATATGCGGCTGCACCGCGCATCCACGCATCTCGCCAAAATCTATATTGAACCGACGAATCGCTGCAACATCACCTGCCGGACGTGCATGCGAAATATCTGGGACGAAAAACTGGGCAAGATGAGCGAGGAAACGTTCGCGCGCATCCTCGATGGCTTGCAAGGCATTTCGCCCAAGCCGCTCGTCTTTTTTGGCGGACTGGGCGAGCCGCTGTTTCATCCCAAGACCGTCGAGATGGTCGAACGCGTCAAAGCCCTCGGCGCGCCGGTGGAACTCATCACCAACGGCATTCTGCTCAACGCCGAACGCTCGCGCCGGCTGATCGACGCGGGACTGGACACGTTGTCGGTCTCGCTCGACGGCGCCAAGCCAGAGAGTTACGAGGACGTGCGCCTGGGCGCGGAAATGCCGCGCGTAATCGAAAACATCGAGACGTTCCGCAGTCTGCGCCGGCACACGTTTCGCCCGATGCCGGAAATCGGCATCAACTTTGTCGCGATGAAGCGCAACGTCGCTGATCTGCCGGACGTGCTGGCGTTGGCGCGGCGGCTGGGCGCGCGGCGCTTTATGGTGAGCAACGTTCTGCCGTACGACGCGGAGATGCAGAAGGAAACGCTGTACACCAAATCGCTGATCGACATCGCGTATATGCCGTCGCAGTGGCTGCCGCGTTTGAATATGCCCAAGATGGACATCGACGACCGAACTCGCGACGCGTTCATCGGCGCGCTGCGCAGCGGCTGGAACGTGACGTTCGCCGGCAATAACCTCGGCGGCGCGAACGACGTGTGCACATTCATCGAAAGCGGCTCGACGACGGTAGGGTGGGATGGCAGCGTTTGTCCGTGCATCCCACTGATGCACACCCACACCACTTTTTTGCGCCAGCGCAAGCGACTCGTGCGGCGGCACGTGATCGGCAATCTCGCGGAGCGCGGTCTCATCGATCTGTGGAACGATCCCGGCTACGTGGCGTACCGCGAGCGGGTGCAGAGTTTCGCGTTCGCGCCGTGCTCGTTCTGCGGCGGATGCGATATGGTGGATTCCAACGAAGAAGACTGCTTGGGCAACGTCTTCCCGGCGTGCGGCGGCTGTTTGTGGGCGCAGGCGCTGATCCAGTGCCCGTAATGGAATGGCAATGAATAAAAAACCGAGTCAAGTCTTCAACTCGCGCAAGTACCAGGGACAGCTCGAACGGGAATTGATTATCGGCGGCATCCTGGTCGGTCTCGTCGTGGGCGGCGGACTGATCAATCTGATCTGGGGCAGCACGGTATTTTTCTCGGCGCTGGGTTTTTTCGTCCTATTCCTCGGCGCGATCGCGATCGTCTGGCTGTTCCTGAAATTGCTCGAGATCGTTTCGCGCGATTAAATGTCGGGGGG
>DAIDTM010000076.1 GCA_027457205.1 Anaerolineae bacterium
ATGCGCCGTTTATGCGCGCCGCGCTGGACTTGCGCGAGACCGACGATGCGCTCGCGCCGGTCGTGCTCGACGCGCTGGCGATCGAGAACGCGGCTGTCGGCAAGGCGAACGATTACGCGGCGCGGATCGACCGCGCGTTCACGCAAGTGTCGCGCGACAAGGACGTGGTCGTCGTCGAAGGCGCAGCGACGCTGACCGAAGGGACGCTGCTCGGTTTGCCGCCGCAGCAGATGGCGGAGCGATTGAACGCACGCGTGCTCGCCGTCGCCAAATACAATAGCGATCTTGTCGCCGATGGCTTGCTCGCCGCACAGACGCAGTTCGGCAAACGATTTCTCGGCGCGGTGATCAACGAAACGCCCGCGCCGCGCGTCGAGTTTGCCGCGCAATCGGCGGCGCCATTTTTGCGAGCGCGCGGCGTACCGGTTTACGCGATATTGCCGCAAGAGCGACTGCTTTTATCGATTACCGTCGACGAGATCGCCGAGGTACTGGACGGCGAGATTTTGAACTCGCCGGAGCGCGGCGAGGAGTTGGTGGAGAACATCATGGTCGGCGCGATGAGCATGGACAGCGCGCTGTCGTACTTTCGCCGCAAGCCGAACAAAGCGGTCATCACCGGCGGCGACCGCGCGGACATCGCGCTGGCAGCATTGGAGACTTCGACGCGCTGTCTGGTGCTCACCGGCAACTTGCGTCCCAATCCACTGATTCTGGGGCGCGCGGAAGAACTCGGCGTGCCGCTGATCTTGGCAAAGCAGGACACGCTGAGCGCGGTCGAAATCATCCAGCAATATTTTGGCAAGCTGCGCTTGCACCAGCCGCGCAAGGTCGAGCGCGTCGAGGCGCTCATGAATGAGCGCTTTGATTTCGCGCGGCTGTATGCAGATATAAAAATGGGACGCTGATAAACACAGATGAACACTGATAAAAACCAGATTGGAGTTTCTGTGTTTATCAGCGTTCATCTGTGTCCAATTTACCCTGATGGGAGGTCACGATGTACATGCACCAAGAGATCACAGAGAAGATCATCAAGGCGTTCTACAAAGTTTACGGTAGCTTGGGTTACGGCTTTCTCGAAAGAGTCTATGAGAATGCGATGGCAATTGAGTTGAGAAAATTGAGCCTGGGCGTTGTGCAGCAAGCACCTATTTCGGTTTACTACGAAGGAAGTCGTTGGCGAATACTTTGCCGACTTGTTGGTCGAAGGCAAGGTCATTGTCGAACTGAAAGCAGCGCGCGAACTCGCCGACGAACACGAAGCGCAACTGCTGAATTATCTGAAAGCCACTCCGAATGAAATTGGATTGCTATTGAACTTTGGACCCAAGCCGCGCATCGTTCGTAAGATTTACGACAATCCGCGCAAAGGCGCGATGGCATGGATTCAATCCAAGTCGTTGCTCTTTCTGTGTTCATCAGTGCCCCATAACCCGGAGGAATAATGAAAGCAATTGCCGTCACGCCGCGCACACAGAATTCCGCGCGGCTCATCGATGCGCCAACGCCGGCGCTGCACGAACACGGCGCGCTCGTCCACGTCATCCGCTGCGGCATCTGCGGCACCGACGCGGAGATCAATCAGGGGCTGTACGGCGAAGCGCCGCGCGGCTCGGACTATCTCATTCTCGGTCACGAGAACCTGGGACGCGTCGAGCAAGTGGGCGCGAGCGTGCGCGCCGTCAAGCCCGGCGATCTCGTCGTCGCCACGGTGCGGCGACCGGACGACTGCCACAACTGCTCGCACGGCGAATCGGATATGTGTTTGAAAGGCGATTACTCCGAACGCGGCATCAAAGGACTGCACGGCTATCTCGCCGAGTATTATCTTGAGGTGCCGGAGTATTTGATTCCGGTTCCGCCAGAGCTGGTCGATGTTGCGGTGCTGCTGGAGCCGCTGACGATTGTCGAGAAAGGATTGTGGCAGGCGTACAAAATCCAGGAGCGCCTGATGTGGGAGCCGCGGACGGCGGTCGTCTTTGGCGCGGGCACTGTCGGTTTGCTCGCCGCGCTCGCGCTGCGCGCGAAAGGGCTGACCGTCGCGGTCGTCGCGCTCTCGCCGCGCGGCACGCTCAATTCGCAGATCGCCGAAGCTGCTGGCGCGCAGTATTTCTCGACGCAGGATATTTCAATCGACGATCTGCCCAAAAAACTCGGACGCATCGACGTCATTTTCGAGGCAACAGGATCGAGTCTCGTCGCGATGAAGACGCTGGAAATTCTCGGCGTGAATGGCATTTCGATTTTGTCGTCGGTGACGGGCGGCAACAAGACAGTGCAGTTCCCGGCAGACGTCGTCAATCAACGGATGGTACTGGGGAATATGGTCGCGTTCGGCACGGTCAACGCGAATCGGCGTTACTTTGATATGGGCGTGGGCAGTCTCGCCCAATTTCAAAAACTGTGGCCCGGTTTGTTGATGCGTTTCGTCACGCGCCGCGTGCCGCTGGCAGATTTCACGATCGAAGTTTTGGAAGACCGCAACGGCGTCAAGACGACGATTGAAATCTCAAAGGAGTGAAATGTCTCACACGAACATCACCGTTTACGGCGCGTACTGGTGCCCCGACTGCCGCCGCTCGAAGAAATTTCTCGGCGAGCAGATGGTGCATTTCAAGTGGGTCGATATCGAGCAAGACGACGCCGGGCGCGCGTTCGTCGAAAAGATCAATCACGGCAAGCGCATCATCCCGACGATTGTTTTCGACGACGGCTCATTTCTGGTCGAGCCGTCGAACGCGGAACTCGCGAAGAAGCTGGGGTTGCAAACGCAGGCGCGGATGAAGTTCTACGATTTGATCATCGTCGGCGGCGGACCGGCGGCGCTGACCGCCGCGATCTACGCCGCGCGCGAAGGCATCGAGACGCTGGTGATCGAGCGCAGCACGCTCGGCGGACAGGCGAGCATCACCGAAGGGCTGGAGAATTTTCCCGGCTTTCCCGAAGGTGTGAGCGGCGCGGAATTTGCCGAGCGCGTCGTCAAGCAGGCGCGCAAGTTCGACGTGGAGATTTTGCAGGCGCAGGACGTGGACAAGGTGAGCGTCGCGGATGAGTACCGCGTCGCGCATACGACCGACGGCAGCGAGTACTGCGCGCACGCGGTGTTGATCGCGACCGGTGCGGACTATCGGCGGCTGAACGTGAAAGGCGAAGATGATTTCATCGGCGCGGGAATCCATTTCTGCGCGACGTGCGACGGTCCGTTCTACAAAGGTGCGGCGCAACTCGTCGTCATCGGCGGCGGCAACAGCGCGGTCGAAGAAGGCATCTTCCTCACCAAGTTTGCGAAGAAGGTGACGCTGCTCGTGCGCGGCACGGAGCTGACTGCAAGCAAGGTCGCGCGCGACAAGATCGCCGAGATGTCGAACATGGAAGTGAAATACAACACGCAGGTGCAGGAATTTCGCTGCGACGGCAAATTGAAAACGGTCGTGACGAAAGATGCGGCGTCGGGCGCGATGGGCGAACTGCATCCCGCTGCAGTGTTTGTGTTTATCGGTTTGAATCCGAATACCGGGTTGGTGAAAGGTCTAGCGGCGCTCGATCCGTACGGCTACATTCTTACCGGTCACGATTTGGCGCACGCGCCGATGACGCCATCGAGTTCAAGTCGTGAGCGTGTGCTGTTCGCGATGGAGACGAGCGTGCCCGGCATCTTCGCCGCCGGCGACGTGCGCGCCGGTTCGACCAAGCAAGTGGCGAGCGCGGTCGGCGAAGGCGCGAGCGCGGCGATCGCGATCCGGGAATACCTGAAAAGCGAATAGGGATGGGGCGTGGATGAGCGGGTTTTGCTTTGCCGCGCCAATCTTACGCGAGTGCGGCGCGGACGCGTTTCGGCGTGAAGGGAATCTCGCGCACGCGTGCGCCGGTCGCGGCAAAGATCGCGTTCGCGATTGCCGGCGCGGTGGTGATGGTTGCCGGCTCGCCCGCGCCGGTCGCCGGTTGATCGGGATGGTTGATCAATACGATCTCCACGTCCGGTACCTCGGAGAATTTGAGGATCGGGTATGATTCCCAATCCAGGCTGGTGACGTGCGAGTCGTCCCAGGTCACTTGCTCTTTGAGTGCGCGGCTCGTCGACTGAATCACATTTCCTTCGATCTGGTTTCGCAGTCCATCCGGATTGATGATCAATCCGCAATCGTGCGCGACCACGATTCGTCGGACGCGCACTTCTCCGCTCGTCGTGTCCACGCGAACCTGCGCGACGGTTGCCACGTACGCCTCCTCGTTCTCGTATTGCGCAAAGGCAATGCCGCGCCCTTCACCGGCTGGAAGCGGTGTACCCC
>DAIDTM010000077.1 GCA_027457205.1 Anaerolineae bacterium
CACCGGACCCTTCCTAACCGAAGTGCTGCCGACCGTCATCGAGATCATGGGCGACGCGTATCCCGAACTCGTCCGTCGGCGCGCCGCGATCATGAAGACGACTCTGCAAGAAGAACAGCGCTTCCAGGCAACGCTCAAGACCGGCTCCGCGCTCCTCGACGATCTGATCGCGGAGGTGCGAGCCAAGAGTCAAAAGGTGATTCCCGGCGCGGACGCGTTCAAGCTGCACGACACCTACGGCTTTGCGCTCGAGCTGACGCGCGATTCCGCGCGCGAGCACGGCTTGACGGTGGACGAAGCCGGCTTTCGCAAGGTGATGGAAGAACAAGCGGATCGTTCACGCGCCAGTTCGACGATTGGCGCGGTAGATACATCAGGCGGGCAGGCGTACCGCGCAGCGAAAGAGGAATTGGTCGCCGCGAACAAATTGCCGGCGAACGGCGTCGCGCACGATCCGTATTCTCGAACTGAAATCGAAACGACCGTCGTGGGAATTCTGCGTGATGGCAGACTGGTCGATGAGGCGCAAACTGGCGATGCGATTGAGATTGTGTTGCCGGCGACGTGCTTTTACGCCGAATCGGGCGGACAGGTGAGCGACATTGGACGCATCGTCAACTACGCTGGCGCGGTAGACGGATCAGAACTCGAAGAGGACAATGTTGTGTGGGCGATTCAGGTGACTGATACGCGCAAGCCGGTGCCTGGCTTGATCGTTCACGTTGGCAAGGTCGTGAAAGGCGCGCCGCGCGTCGGCGACGCGGCGGTCGCGGAAGTGGACCGGCTGCGCCGCTGGGACATTATGCGGAATCACACCGCGACGCATTTGCTGCATCGCGAACTGCGCTACGTGCTCGGCGAGCATGTCCAGCAGGCGGGCAGTCTCGTCGCGCCAGAGCGGTTCCGTTTCGATTTCTCGCACAACGCGATGTTGACGCAGGATGAAATCGATTCGATCGAGCAGGCGGTGAACGACGCGATCCTCGCGGATTTTCCGGTCACGCCGTTCGAGATGGGATACAGGGACGCGGTGGCGGGCGGCGCGATGGCGCTGTTCACAGAAAAGTACGGCGACCGCGTACGCGTGATTAAAGTCGGCGATCCCGGCAGTCCGTTCAGCCAGGAGTTGTGCGGCGGCACGCACGTTCAGCGCACCAGCCAGATCGGATCGTTTCATATCTTGTCTGAGTCAAGCATCGGCGCGGGCTTGCGCCGCATCGAGGCGGTGACCGGGCACGGCGTGGCGAAGTTGCTGCAAGAAGAATTGGGACGTTTGGATCGTACGGCAGCGTATCTGCGCGTCACGCCCGATCAGGTCGATCACAAAGTGCTCGCGCTGATGAACGAAAGCGAGGCGCAGCGCAAAGAGATCGAACGATTGCGCCGCGAACTCGCGCTGCGCGATTCCGAAAAGCTGCTCGACCGCGCGCAGCAAGTGGATGGCGTGCGCGTGCTTGCGGCGCAAGTCGATGTCGCGAACACGGATATGTTGCGTGAGATGAGCGATTGGTTCAGAGACAAGCTCGGTTCCGGCATCGTCGTCCTCGGCGCGGCGATCGACGGCAAGCCGAGTCTGATCGTCGCGGTGACTGCCGACCTGGTTTCGAAAGGGTACGACGCCGGCAAGCTCATTCGACCGATCGCGAACATCGTAGGCGGCGGCGGCGGCGGTCGTCCTAACCTGGCGCAAGCCGGCGGCAAGGATGTCACGCGTCTTGCCGAGGCGATTGCGGCAGCGCCGCGCCTGATCGCGAAAGAGTAATCACGATTCGAGTCTACGATCACGGGGGTTTGCGGACTTGGCAGACCCCTATTTATTGACGGGGGAGACAAAGGACGGATGACGGAAAGCGCGCGTTCGTCTTCCGTCTGGTTTTTAGATGCAGCAAATCATTCAACTTCGACCTGAAGACGACATCGCCAGTATCCGCGCGAAAATTGAAACGGCTGAGCTGAGCCACGCTGTGCTCGTTGTGCCGCGCCGTTGCGCCGCGCTGGAGACCGAAGCCGGGATGCGCTTGCTCCGCCGCGCCGCGGACGACACCGCGGCGCAGATCACGTTGGTTGCGCACGACGAAGACATTCGCGACCGCGCGGCATTGTTCGGCATTCCCTCCTTCAATTCGCTCGCGCAGGCGCAGCGCACGCGCTGGAAAATGCAGCCGCCGACGCCTGACGCGGCGCAGAACATCTTGAACCCACCACCGCCAGAGACTGTCACGCGCGCCGCGATCGATCCCACGGAATGGCTCAGGCGCTGGTGGGGCGCAGTGACGTTGGTTATCGCCGCGGTGTTGTTCCTTTGTATCGCTACTGTTCTCTTCGTGCCTGCCGCCAACGTCCGCATCGTTCCCTCTTCCGTTGGACTGTCGCTGACGACTGACGTGTTGGCAGACCCGGCGACGCAGCAAGTCAATCCACTGCTCGGCGCGATTCCGGCGCGTTCCATCTCGCACGTGATTAGCGGCACCGCGCAACTGCGAACGACGACGACGCAGAGTTTACCTGCCGCGCGTTCGACCGGGACAGTGGTCTTTACGAATTTGCAATCTGTCGAAACGGATATTCCGCCGGGGACGGTAGTGATGACGAGCGCGGGTGTGCCTATCCGATTCACGACGATCACGACCACGACGATTCCAGCCGGCGTGAACACGCATATCGAAGCGCCAATTCAAGCGGTCGATCCGGGTCCCACCGGCAACGTCAAAGCATTGGCGATCAATACGATTGAGGGGTCGTTGAATCTGGAGGCGCACGTCATTAATCTCAAGCCAACGACCAGCGGCTCGCTCCAGTCCGTCAAGGTGGTCACCGCCGACGATAAACAGAAATTGCAAGGACAACTGATGCAGCAGCTGACACAGCAGAGCGCGAGTCTCTTGCAGCAAGATTTGAAGCCAGGCGAGTTCGTCGCGCCCGATTCGATTGTGCTGGAGACGGACACCGTGTCGTTCGATCATTCGGTGGATGACCCGGCGGATGTGTTGAATCTGCGCATTTCCGCTACCGCGTACGCCCTGGCAGTGAATCAGTCCGATTTGGAGTTGTTCGCGCGGACGCTGCTGCAAAAGCAAGTGCAGACGGGATTCCAACTACTGCCGAACGGAGTGGTGGTCAATCCATTGCCCGGCGGCAAGTACCAGGGCGCGATGGAACGGCTGCCGTTCAAGGCGATTGGCTATACCACGCCGCAGATCGATCCAGCCAAGGTCGCGCGCGCGCTGCAAGGTAAATCGATTAACGACGCCAAATCCTACTTGTCGAGCGCGATCAACCTGGCGCAGCCGCCGGAGATCAACGTCACGCCGATTGGTTGGTTCCGCATGCCGTGGTTCAGTTTTCGCATCGCGGTCTTTGTCGAGCCGCCGCCAATTGCGTCGAAATGAAATTCCTGGGGCTGGACGTCGGCGACCGGCGCGTCGGCGTGGCGTTTGGCGATTCGGAACTGCGGCTCGCCACGCCTGTCGATGTGATCGTGCGTAGTTCAATCGAAGCCGATTTGCGCGCGCTCGAAAAGCTGGCGCGCAGTTATGACGCCGCGCAGTTGGTCGTTGGCTTGCCGCGTAACATGGATGGAACGCGCGGCGCGCAAGCCGAGTCGGCGACGGCGTACGCGGAACAGATCGCGCGCGCGCTCCATCTGCCGGTCGTGTTCTGGGACGAACGATTGACGACGATGGAAGCGACGCGGCGAACGCACGCGACCGGCGCGCGCGGAAAAAAATCGCGCCGCGCTCTGGACGCGATTGCGGCTGCCGTCATTTTGCAAGACTATATGGATTCGCAAGGGAGTGGAGAGTGAACCGGACGTTGCGTCGATTGATCGCGTTGATCGGAGTGCTGCTCGCGGCGGCGCTTATTACCGGCGTGTTTGTGTTTATCTTCAACGCGCTCTCGCCGAAAAGCACCGACGGCGGCATTCTTGCCGCGAACGCGCCGTTCCCAACACCCATCGCCATTCAGGATGTCCCGCTGGGCTTGTACCTTCAGCAGCACATCACCGAACTGACGGCGCCGGCAAGCAACGATCCAACGCCGGTAAACTTTCGAGTCACACCGGGCGAACTGCCGGCAGACGTGGCGGCGAATCTGCAAAGCCAGGGATTGATCAGCGACTCCGACCTCTTCATCAACCTCGTCAAGTATCTTCACGTGGGTTCAAAAATCCAGGCAGGCGAGTTCGTCTTCAAGCGCACGATGACGATGGAAGACATCGTCGACGCGCTGCAGCACGGTCGCGCCAAGACGGTCACGATCACGATCCGCCCCGGCTGGCGCGCGGAGGAAATCGCCGATAATCTGGCGACGCTGGGATTGGTGAATTTCAACAAGGACCAGTTTCTGCAGCTGGTCAAAGCCGGCAATTACGATTACTGGTTTATGCATGATCGACCCGCCGGCGCGCCGGCAACAGTCGAAGGATTCCTTTTGCCCGAATCGTACAACGTGCCTTACGATATGTCGACCGACGCGCTGATCAAGTTGTTCCTCGATACGTTCAATCAGCGCGTTACCGACCAGATGCGGCAGCAAGCGACGGCAGACAAGATGACGTTCTACGAGATCGTCACGCTCGCCTCCATCGTCGAACGCGAGGCGGTCGTCCCGGAAGAGCGCCCAATTATCGCCAGCGTGTTTTTGAATCGGCTGAAAAAGAAAATGCCCTTGCAAGCCGATTCGACCGCGCAGTACGTGATCGGTTATCAGCCCGCGACCAAGCAGTGGTGGAAATCGCCGGTGACGATTGACGAATTGACCGGCGCGGTTTCGCCGTACAACACGTACCTGCATACCGGTTTGCCGCCCGGTCCGATTTGCAATCCGAGTCTTGCCACGATTATGGCAGCCCTCCAACCCGCGCAGACAGACTATCTCTACTTTTTCGCCAAGGGAGATGGCACGCACGCGTTTGCCAAGACCTATGAAGAACACCAGCAGAACCAGCAAAAGTACGGCAAGTAAAAGACCTCGCGTCTTGATGCTTTCCTGGGAATACCCGCCGTACATCGTCGGCGGACTGGGCGCGCACGTCGCCGCGCTTGCGCCGGCGCTCGCGCGCGCGGGCGCGGAAGTGCACGTCGTCACGCCGCGCTGGAAGGGCGGGGCGGCGCAGGAGACCATCGGCGCGAAAAAGACGCGCGGACGCGCATCCGCGTCGATGGTGTATCGCGTCGATCCGCCGGTCGCCGGGCTGACGAATTTTTTCGCGGACGTGCAGCAGACGAATTTGAATCTGGAAGAGCAGGGGCACGCGCTGTTCGATCAGCTCGGCGGCTTTGACGTCATCCACGCGCACGATTGGCTGGTCGCGTGGGCAGCCGCGTCGTTGAAACGGTTACACAAGACTCCACTGCTGGCGACGATCCACGCGACCGAACGCGGGCGCGGGCGCGGCTTTCTCGGCGGCGAGACGTCGCATTCGATCAACGGAACTGAATGGTGGCTGACGTACGAGGCGTGGCGCGTCATCGCCACCAGCCGCTTTATGGCGGACGAAGTCAAGGCGTACTTTAACGTGCCGCCGGACAAGATCGACATCGTACCGAACGGCGTGGACGCGTCGCCGTTCGACGCGCTGGACGGCATCGACCTTGCCGCGTTCCGCGCGCGCTGGGCACGCCCGGACGAGCGCATCGTCTTTTATGTGGGGCGGGTGGTGCAGGAGAAGGGCGCGCACTTGATTGTGGAAGCCGCGCCGCGCATCCTCGCGGAAATTCCGCAGACCAAGTTGATCATCGCCGGCACCGGCAGTATGCGCGATCACATCATCTGGCGCGCACAGCAACTCGGCATCGCCGATCGGGTCGTGGCAGCCGGTTTTATTACGGACGCGGACCGCGATCGGTTGCTCAAAGTCGCGGACGCTGCCGTGTTCCCCTCGTTGTACGAACCGTTCGGTATCGTCGCGCTGGAAGCGATGGCGGCGAAATGCCCAGTCATCGTCAGCGATGTTGGCGGCTTGAGCGAGGTGGTGAGTCACGAGGTCACTGGCATTACTGTCTACCCCGACAATATCGAATCGCTGGCGTGGGGAATCCTGCGCACGCTGAACGATCCGGCGGCGGCGAAAGCGCGCGCGGCGAAGACATATCGGATGGTGAAGAAAGAGTACAGCTGGGACCGCATTGCCGAGCGCACGGTCGAGGTGTACGCGCGCCTGATTCGCGAGCGCGCCAAGACCGCGTGGTAGAGCCAGCCGGTTGAATCGCGAATGGTGTCGGGCGGCAGTCGGCAATGGACTGCCGTTTTTCTTTGCGCCTGCGGGAGGTTAGGTGAGGTACTTTTCGACGCGCCGGTTGATAAAGTTTAACCGCGTGACGCACAAGGGTTAAAGAAGATTGACAAAAAAGATATTGAGATTCTCGCCCCGACCTGCTATAGTGTTTTTGCCAGATTCGGTTTTCGCGTTTTTTTCAACGTTGAAAAGGGGGGGCGAGAATGGGATTCACGGACAAGTGGCTGATCTGCGCGGATTGTGGTCGACAGTTCTTGTGGGATGCCGGCGAGCAGGCGTGGTATCACGCGCGGCAGTTGGAGAATCAACCCAGACATTGCAAATCTTGCCGCGAGCGGCGGCGCGATGAGCGGCTGCATTCGCTGCGGCATTATTCCAAAGTAAGCTGCCATCGCTGCGGTTCGCCGACCTACGTGCCATTCGTGCCGCTGGGCACCAAGCCGATTTATTGCCGGACGTGTTACTCCAACGCTCACGCGTAACCGACATCCAAGCCACACACCGCGAGACGTTTTGCGTCTCGCGGCGTGTTTTTGCTTGGCGATGTGTGGGATATGTGTGGGATACTGTGGGATAATTGGCTTCGGCGCATTCTGCTCGCCGTTGCTACGCGCCGCTATGCCCGGCGGTCGGCTGGTCCGCGTTAGCAAGTTTTAGAAAGATGGACACGATGTCCGGGTCGAACAATATCCCCGCGTTGGCTTGGATATATTCGCGCGTTTTCTCCACGCTCCACGCCGCGCGGTATGGTCGGTCGGAGCAGAGCGCATCCCAAACGTCCCCAATGGCGAAGATGCGCGCCGCCAGCGGAATCTGCTCGCCCTTCAATCCGCGCGGATAGCCCGAACCGTCCCAGCGTTCGTGATGGCAGTACGGGATGTCCATGGCGGGGTGCAGATAATCAATCGGCGAGAGCAGTTCGTAAGCGTAGACCGGGTGCCGCCGCATAATGTCCCATTCCGCCTCGGTGAGCGGACCCGGCTTGAGCAAGATGCTGTCCGGGATGCCCATCTTGCCGATGTCGTGCAACAGCGCGCCGCGCCTAAAGTGCACGAGTTGGTCGGTGGACATTCCGATGGCAGCCGCCACGCGCAGCGTCAGCTCCGTCACGCGCTGGGTGTGTCCCTCGGTTTCTTGATCCCGCAAGTACAGCGCGTACGACCAGCCCTCGATGGTCGCCTCATACGCCGCCCCCAGTTCAAAGATCGAACGCTGCGCTTTTTCGAATAGCTCGATGTTGTCGATCGCGATGGCGGTTTGCGCAGCCAGCGTTTCCAGAAATTCTAGCCATTCCGGCTCTGGCGTCAATTCCGATCGATGGAACACTTCCAGAACGCCCCGGACCTGTCCTTTGACGATGAGCGGAACGCCGCAGTACGAGACAAACGGCTCGTCCGCTTTTTGCAACAGCTGCGTCAGTGCATTGTCTTGCTTGGTCAAATCGGCGACAAAAATCGTGCGCCGTTCGAGCGCGGCGCGCCCGGCGTACTCCGCGCCCAGATGCACAGTGGCGTGCTCGATGATTCGCGAACGAAAGCCCCTGCCAGCGGCAAAGCGGAGCGACTGCGCGTGCGGATCGAGCAAAAAGACGGCTGTCGCATCCACTCGAAGATGCGCGACGACCTGATTGAGCAAGATGTTCAACGTAATCCGAAGGTCGAGACTGGAACCAATCGCCTCGTCGATGGCGCGCAGTGCGGCGATGCGCTCCAGCCGCGTTTTGGTTTGATCGAAAAGCCGACTGCGATGGATCGCGTTGCCGGCAATTTCCGCCAGAGTGGTCAACAAGTGAATCTCGCCCGGCGTTAATTCGCGCGGCAGCGGCACGGAGACATACAGAACGCCGATGGCTTGTTGAGCGGTGCGAAGAGGTATGCACGCGCCGCTCCAGCCACTGGGGTACTGCGCGCGCGTCGCTTCAAGCGTGCGCGGATCGCTCGCGAATTCGCGGCTGACGTAGACTTGGCCGGTGGCGAGAACGTGCCCGGCAATTCCCTCGCCTTCACGGACGGGGATGTTGCTCAACTGGCTAAAAAAGCCGCGCGCGGCTTGAGTGTATAATGAACGACTGCTGTTCTCTGCTAGCCGAATCGCGCCCGCGTTTGTGCCAAGCACTGCCAAGGTCTCGTCCAGAATGATCGGAAGCATTTCGCCCACGGTCTCGGCGGCTCGCAACGCCGTGGAAACCCGATTTACCGCCTCCAGCTCGGCGAGGCGTTGAGTGATGGTGGAAAACTGCCGCGCGCTGTGCACCGCGCTGGCGGCTTGACTGGCGAAGAGAGACAGGAGGCGCGCGTCCGATTCGGTAAACCTGCGCCTGGCTTGTCCCAGCTCATGGACAGCCAGCACGCCGATCAACTCGCCGCCGTAGAGCATCGGCGTCTCAAGCACTGCGCCGAATTTCATGTGGTCGTATTGCGGTGAACGTTCGTCCCAGGTTCGGTAATTATCAACCATCATCGGCTGGCGCGACTGGGCGACGCGCCCGGCAAGTCCTTCGCCGAGCCGCAAACGCGTGCCTATGATGGCAACGTTTCCGGTCGCCATCGCCGCACTCAAATCTTGTCGCGCGGCATCGTACAGATAAATGCCGCTGCCCGACGCGCGAAGGAGATGGGCGGCGCGCTCGCTGATGGTCTCTAGTAGTTGGTCCAAGTCCCATTGTATGGACAGGTCACGCGTGTTCGCGTAGAGCGCCGCCATCTCGTTGGCGCGACGCTCGGTTTCTGCAAGCAAATACGCGTTCTCGAGTGCAATGGAAACCTGCTGCGCGAAGAGGGTGACCACCGGAATATCGGACGCGCTCAGCGAACCGCCCTCGACCACGATCACCGCGACGAGCGCGTCGGCGCGCCGGATCGGCGCGATGAGCAGTGCGCTCTGACGCGATTTGTCGAACATCCAGTTGCCCATCGGGCGAATGTCGGGCGGCAGCGCGGAGATGGCGCGCCGCGTCGAATCTGAATCGACCAGCGCCGCGCCGGCGTCCACCTCATTTTGGAGAGATGAAAGAACTTCCGGCGGAAGCGACGCCCCGATTTGCTGGTCGCCAAATTGTTGAACGAACTCAGCCAGCGTCTCCTGGCTCATCGACGTATGAATGTGCTGAAGGAATTGCTCATCGGTCACTCTGAAAACGTGAGCGAACGTGCCGAGCTTTCGTAATTCATCCGAGGCGGTCTGGTAGATTTTTTCGGGATCGTGGTGCTGCTGAATCTCGATGGCTGCCGCGTTGAGCGCGGCGATTTGTTCCTCGCGGCGACGGGCTTGCTCTTCCGCGCGTTTGCGCTCGGTAATGTCGATCAGCGTACACTCGTAGTAAAGTGGCGCGCCACCGGCATCGCGAACGACACGTCCGTTTACCGAGACCCAAATCGGAACTCCATCTTTTCGATGGGCTTGCGCTTCGAATCCGCTGATGGTGCCGTCTGTTTCGATGATCCGCGTGAATTCAGCGCGCCGGTTCGGATCGGCGTAAACCTGGGTTGCGATGTTGTTGCCAACACTTGCGATCATTTCCTCAGGCGATGCGTAACCGTAAAGGCGCGCCATCGCGGCGTTCACGCTGAGAAAGCGACCGTCCGGCGTGCTCTGGTAAATACCTTCTACGGCGTTCTCGACGATGTCGCGGTATTTTTTCTCCGCCTGCAGCCGCGCCTCCTCGGCGCGTTTGCGCTCGGTGATGTCCTCTTTGACTGCCAAGAGGTGAGAGATAAACCCTTCCTTGTCCATGACCGGGGAAATCACGGCGGACTCCCAGTACAGCTCACCGTTTTTCTTTCTGTTGTGGAACTCGCCGCGCCATACGCCGCCGGTCAGAATGATGTCCCACAGTTGCTGGTACATCTCCCGCGGCGTTTCGCCGGACTGGAGGATACGCGGATTCTTGCCGACGGCTTCTTCCAGCGAATAGCCAGTGATCTGAGTGAACTTGGGGTTGACATACTCGATGTTGCCAGCGATGTCCGTAATGACGATGGACGCCGGGCTTTGCTCGACGCTGAGCGACATGATTCGCAGTTGGTCCTCCGCGCGTTTGCGCTCGGTGATGTCGATTGAGCTGCCTTCGTAGTAGAGGACTGCGCCGCTGGCATCGCGCACACTGTGGGCGGTTGTCGACGTCCAAATTACGCTGCCATCCTTGCGGCGGTTCGGGGCTTGGAATTCCTTGACCGCGCCTTCTTCGCTGAGAATGCGGATGAACTCGGCTCGGCGCCGGGGATCGGCGTAAACTTGGGTTGCGATATTGTTGCCAACGCTCACGATCATTTCTTCCGGCGACGCGTACCCGTACATTTGCGCCATGGCGGGATTGACGCTGAGGTAACGCCCGTCGGGTGAGCTTTGGAAAACACCTTCCACAGCGTACTCGACGATGTCGTGGTATTTTTTCTCCGCCTGCAGCCGTCCGTCCTCGGCGCGCTTGCGCTCGGTGAGGTCGATGAGAGAGACGAGCGTCCTCGCCCAAGTCGATTGGAATTCGGGCGCGACGTACCATCTCAACGCAACATCGATCTTGTCGCCGGTCAAGGTTTGATTGACAATTTCAATCTCGAAATAGGTTTTGCCTTCGGCGAGCGCCGCAAATTGTTCTATTTCTGCCGAGTATGCTTCGGGCGGAACGATACGACTAAGATTGCCCAAGAGTTCTTCTTTGCTTTTGGCGTGGAAGAGTTTGAGCGTCGCCTGGTTTATATCGACGATTTTGATCAAGGAGAAACAACGCGCGAGTTCTTCTGGATGAACGTGGAAATATACCCTGAGGTCGTCAACACCAACATTTTTCAATTCGTCCAAGAAGGTTTTGAGCGCAGAATAGTCTTCTTCCCACAGCGAAATCGGCGATTCTTCAAAGAGAGTGCGGTACCGCAATTCGTTCTCGCGCAGCGCATCCTCCGCCTGCTTGCGGTGTGTGATATCGCGGATATTGCACTGGATCACCTTGGCGTTGCCGATCGCATAGACGTTGGACACGAATTCTACTTGAACGAGGCGTCCATCACGCGTCTGGAGCGGCAGATCGTCGTAGCGCACGTACTCTTTCGCCTGCAATTCCAGGAATGGGTGCTGGCTTGCGTCGATGTTCCTGAAGGCGGGGGTTTCCCATAGTTTCTTGCCTATCATTTCTTCGCAAGGATAACCCAGCATCTCGGTCAGGAACGGGTTGACGTCCGTGATCGCGCCGGTCTTGGCATCCAGGAGGAGGATGCCGTCCTGAGTGGCTTCAAAGAGGCGGCGGTAGCGTAGCTCTGAATCCCGCAATGCGTTCTCCGCGCGCCTTCGCTCCGTGATGTCGTGAATGGCAGTGACGCGGACCGTGCGCCCATCGTAGCGAATTGGCTTGCCGACAAGTTCGGCGATGAACGTCGCGCCGTCTCTTCGTTGCGCGACGCCTTCGTACGACTGGGGGTCTCCCTGCGCGATCTTTTGGCGAACGAGGTCGCGCCACTCAGGCGCGGTCAGCTCCAGCACCGACCGACCGATCGCCCACGACCGGTCGCAGCGAAACATCTCGCAGAATGCCTGATTCACTTCCAAAATGATTCCCTGGTCGTGAATCGCAATCCCCTCAAACGCGGCGTCCGACAATTGCCGGAAGCGCTGCTCGCCTTCATCTAGCGCCGGTTTAGTTTGCGCGTTTCCAGCGGGCGGCTGTTTAGGCGCGCGCGCGCGCCGGCGCGGTGTTTGTTTTTGCTTATCCATCGGTCCTTGCTCACACTATGCGGCGTTGCTGTCGCTAAACTTTAGCTGACGCACCTGCTCTTCGAGCATTTTATCCCGAAGCGAAAACGGCGTCAATGGACATTTTGGACTAGACCAAGCCGTTAGAGCAGAATCCAATTTGATTTATGGGCTGTCATTCCGAGCGAAGCGACCCTGGCATGGCTGTGGCGCAGTTCGCCACAGTCACGTTCCCGCCAAGGCAGGTGGAAATCGCGTTACACTTCGCCCCAATGACACAGCATTCCCGCCGCACGAGCAAGCTCTGCCGCGCTTTCGCGCGCGCTGTCGCCGGAAAACTGACACTTGACAAACATTATACAATAGTGTATAATGTTTGTCGTGGATGAGTCAAGTGCAGGTCTAACGATCAAAGCGGTGTCGGAGCGGACCGGCGTTTCGGTGTACACGCTGCGCGCGTGGGAGCGTCGCTACGGCGTTCCGCAGCCCAGCCGCGTGCCGGGCAATCGTTATCGCCTCTACGACGAGAACGATCTTGCCGAGGTACTGTGGATGAAGCGGCAGGTCGAGTCCGGCGTCTCGCCCGCGCAGGCAAGCTCGCTCCTTCAGCAGCAGCGGCGCCCAAAGGGCGTTGTGTTCGCCGCGCCAGCACAGCCGTTGGCGGCGACGCAGTCCGCGCTCCAAGCCGCGCTGCTGAAAGCAGACGAGCAAGGCGCGCGCCACATTTTGGACGAGGCGTTTGCCTTGTTCACGCCGGAGCAGGTCGCGCTGCAAATCATCCAGCCGACGATGCAGGAGATCGGTGAGCGCTGGATGCGCAACGAGATCAGCGTGTGGCAGGAACACGTGGCGAGCAATCTGATTCGCCAGAAGCTGCTTGCCGTGCTCCAGTCGCAGCCAGAGCCCGCGCTGTCCGCGCGGCATCTCATCGCCGCCTGCGCGCCCGCGGAGGAGCACGAACTGGGGTTGTTGATTCTGACGCTGATGGTAAATCGGCAGGGTTGGCGCACGACGTTCCTGGGGCAGGGGACGCCGCTGGAGGACATTGTGGCGGTGGCGCGCGCCAACACACCGAACGCTGTGGTGATTTCGGTGACGACGGTGGTGGGGCTGACAAGTTTGATTCCACTGTTGCTGCAAGCCAATCGCCCGGCAGCGCCGCTGGCATTTGGCGGACGACTGCTCAATCTGTTGCCGACGTTGCGTGAGCATCTCCCCGGCGCATACCTGGGAGAGGATGCCGCTGCGGTAGCACGTGCGCTGACAACCCTGACATTCCGTTCGGTCTCCTGGTCGCCGTCCAAACGCGCGTGGGCAGCTGTGATGACGCTGCAAACACGGCGGGTCAAGATTGCCGGCGATGTGGTCGCCGCGCTGACGCCGGCGCGTGCGTCGGACGCCGAGCGCAGCGCGCGCTCTCAACAGATCAGTTACGCCACGCTCTATCTGGTCGATGCGCTGGCGTGCGCGCTGGCATTCGACGTGCCGGAGTTGATGGACTTGCACCGGGACTGGCTCAAAGAGGCGATGCCGGCGCGCGCTGTGTCCGCGCAGGCGCTGACGCAGCATCGCGAGGCGATCACGCGCGTCTTGGGGCATACGCTTTCAACCGACGATGCGCGACAGTTCAAAGCGCTGCTCGCGCGGATGGAAGAAAACTAACGGAAGTTCAACGATGAACGCCCGTACGGCGCAGAGTACGGGCGTTCGATTTAGGGCGGAGGTGTAGAATGAAACGAATGATCATCACGGGCGGCAGCGGTCAAATGGGCCGCGCGTTGGCTGCCGATTTGGCGAAAGACGGGTACGACATTGTGCTCTTGAGCCGCGATCCATCGAAGGTTGCCGGTTTGCCGAATGGCGTGCGCGCCGAAAAGTGGGACGGTCGCACCGCGGACGGGTGGGGGCAGCAGGCGAACGGCGCGACCGCGATCGTCAACCTTGCCGGCGAAAATATCGGCATTCCACCGATTCCGTGGTGGCTGCCCGGTCGTCGCCAGAGAATTCGTGACAGCCGCGTCAACGCTGGTCGCGCGATTGTCGCTGCGGTCAAAGCGGCGGCTGAAAAACCGCGCGTGCTGGTTCAGGCATCCGGCATCAACTATTACGGCTTGCGCGGCGATCAAATCGTCACCGAGCAAGAATCGGCTGGCGATGATTTTGCGGCGCGCGTGTGCGTCGATTGGGAAGCGGCGACCGCGGAAGTCGAATCGCTGGGCGTGCGCCGCGTCGTCATTCGCACCGCGCCCAACTTGACCAAGCGCGGCGGCATCCTGTTCTATCTGGCGCTGCCGTTCAAAATGTTCGTCGGCGGTCCAATGGGCAACGGCAAGCAGTGGTTCTCGTGGATTCACACTGCCGATCAGGTACGCGCGATTCGTTTCCTCATCGAAAACGAGAACGCGCGCGGCGTCTACAACCTAAGTGCGCCGGATTCAAAGACGAACGCCGAGTTTGGTCGCTTGCTGGCGCGCGCGTTGAACCGCCCGTACTGGTTTCCGACGCCGGCGTTCGTAATGCGGCTGGCGTTCGGAGAGCTGGGCGACAAACTTTTGCTCGGCAGCCAGCGCGTCGCACCGCAGCGCTTGCAGCAAGCCGGCTTCAAGTTTCAGTTTGCCGATGCCGAAAGCGCGCTGAAAGACCTACTGCGGTAAAATCAGTAGCAAGGGAAAAGGAAGAATGAATAGAAATCGTCTTGCGATCATTTTCGTGATCGTGTTCGTGGACTTGCTCGGCTTTAGTTTGATCTTGCCGCTGCTGCCGTACTACGCGCAGACGTTTGGCGCGGATGCGTTCGTGACCGGCTTGCTGGTCGCGTCGTACGCGGTGGCGCAATTGATCGGCGCGCCGGCGCTGGGGCGACTGTCCGATCGCATCGGACGACGCCCAGTGCTGCTCATCAGCATCGCCGGCACGTTCATTGGTTTTTTGATGCTCGGCTTTGCCGGCGCGCTGTGGGTGCTCTTCGTCAGCCGCATCGTCGATGGGCTGACGGGCGGAAATCTTTCGGTCGCGCAGGCGTACATCACCGATGTGTCGGATCCAAAGAATCGCGCCAAGGCGCTGGGAATGATCGGCGCGGCGTTTGGCTTGGGTTTTATCATCGGTCCCGCAGTTGGCGGCGCGCTGAGCGTTTACGGTTATGCCGTCCCGGCATTCGCCGCGGCGGCGCTATCGTCGATCAACCTGTTGGCGGTTTTCTTCTGGCTGCCCGAGTCGCTGACAGACGAACGGCGCGCGGCGATGGCGGCGCAGAAAAAGCCGCCGTTTACGCTGGGCGCGCTGTGGAACGCGCTGAGCCGTCCGCGCGTGGGACCCTTGCTACACACGCGCTTTTTCTTCGGACTTGCCTTTGCGACGTTCCAAAGCATCTTTGCGCTGTACGCGCAGTATCGCCTGGGTCTCACCGCGCAGACGACCGGCTTTGTGCTGGCGTATGTCGGCGTGTTGTCCGTGCTCGTCCAGGGCTTTGCTATCGGCAAGTTGACGGCGCGCTTTAGCGAGACACAGCTTATTTTTGCCGGCAGTCTCATTATGGCGGTTTCGCTATTGGGTTGGGCAGCCGCGCCGAATCTCGCCGTCTTGCTCGTCATCATGGCGCCGTTGTCGTTTGCTGGTGGAACGTTGAGCACGGTGCTGAGCAGTACGTTGACCAAAGCGGTCTATCCGGAAGAAATCGGCGGCGTGCTGGGCTTGGCGGCTTCGGTCGATAGTCTGACGCGCGTGATTGCGCCGTCGGCGGGCGGGTTCCTGCTCCAGGCGCTTGGCGCGTGGGCGCCTGGAGTTTTCGGCGCGCTGGTGATGATGTGGGTCACGTCATTTGTGTGGCGACGCATCGTGGTGAACCCGGACCCGCCGCTGCCGTCGCGCGGCGCGCCAGCGGCGGCGTACTCGGGCGCGGCGGAATAATTTTCAAGAGGAGGAAGAATGAACATCTTGCTGGTTCTGAAAATCGTGGCGGTGTTGGCGACCGCGGCGACAGGCGTGCTCTCGTTCGTCAAGCCGGATGCAGTCTACGGATTCACCGGGCTAACCGCGCAGGGCGCGCGCGGCGTGTCCGAAGTCCGCGCAGTGTTTGGTGGATTGTTTATCGCGCTCGGTCTCGCGCCGATCTGGCTCAATCAATATCAGATTCTCGGCTATGGCTACCTGGCGATCGCGGTCACGCGCATCATTTCGATCGTCATCGACAAGTCGTACGCGCAGTCGAATTTCGTCAGTCTTGCCATCGAGATCGTGTTTGGCGTCGTGCTGGCGGTATAAGGGGTTTTTGAGTGTCAATCAAGATCGTGACCGACAGCACGTGCGACTTACCCACGGAGGTAATCGCCCAATATGGAATCGTTGTAGTGCCGTTGTACATCAATGTTGCCGGTAAGGGTTATTTAGATGGCGTTGAGATGACGCGCGAAGAATTCTATCGGAATCTGCCGAGCTACAATCCCGCGCCGACGACCGCGGCGGCATCGCCGGAGAAATATCGTCAGGTGTACGAATCGCTCGCTCAGCAGGGCGCGCGCGAAATTCTGTCGCTCCACATCTCGGTGAGTTTGAGCACGGTGGTCAACACGGCGCGACTCGCCGCGCAGCAGGTGGAATCGATCCCGGTGACCGTGTACGATTCGCGGCAGCTCAGTCTCGGCACCGGCTTTCTGATGGAAACCGCCGCGCGTCTGGTAGCGGAAGGTCGCTCGATGGGCGAGATCATCGCCGCGCTCGACGATCAAGTCCGACGCTCACGCGTCTTCGCCGCGCTGGACACTCTCGAGTTTCTCCGGCGTAGCGGTCGGTTGAACGGCGCGGTCTCGACCATGGGCAACTTGTTGCAGGTCAAGCCGCTCTTGACGATGTACGACGGCAAGCCCGGCGTGGAGCGCGTCCGCACACGCGACCGCGCGACGCTGCGGCTGCTCGAGCTGTTGCACGATGCCGGCGCGCTGGAGCGCCTCGCGATCGTGCACACGCACGCGCCGGCGCGCGTCGCTGCGCTGCGCGAACAGGCGGCGCATCTGTTGCCGCCGGGCGATATCTTGGCGGTGGACATTACGCCGGTGATCGGCGCGCACATCCGACCTGGGGCGGTGGGGTGCGCGTGCGTCGCGCGCCAGTGAAAAAGGAGGTACGATGAATTTTCTGCAAACATATTTGATGATCGGTCTAGTCGTTCTGGTCTTGATGACACTGCTTTGGATCGTCAGTCTGATGCTCAAGAATTCCAGCATCGTCGATATTTTCTGGGGCACGGGTTTTGTGGTGACGACCTGGGCGGCGTTTCTTTTGACGCCCGATGGATTCGCGGCGCGCAAGCTGCTCGTCAGCGTCCTCGTGACGGTCTGGGGACTGCGGCTCTCGCTGCACATTCTCACGCGCAACTGGGGCAAGCCGGAAGATTTCCGCTATCAGGCGTGGCGGAAGCAAGCCGGCGCAGCGTGGTGGTGGCGCAGTTTCTTCAAGGTCTTTTTGCTGCAAGGCATTATGATGTGGATCATCGGCGCG
>DAIDTM010000078.1 GCA_027457205.1 Anaerolineae bacterium
CTTCACGCGGCGCGATTTGAACTGTGTCTGGAGGTCGCGCATCGCCGTATCATTCTTAGCGACGACGATCAAGCCGCTTGTGTCGCCGTCCAAACGATGCACGATGCCGGGACGTTCTACGCCGCCGACGTTCAAGTTCGGGGCGTGCGCGAGGACCGCGTTGACAAGCGTGCCCGTTGCGTGCCCGACTGCCGGATGCACGATCATTCCTGCGGGTTTGTTGACGACAATCACGTCGTCGTCTTCGTAGAGGATGTCAAGGGGAATCGCTTCCGCGCGCGGAGCCGCTGGTTCGGGCGGCGGCACGCGCACAGTGATGGTCTCGCCGGCTTGCACGCGGTAACTCGCTTTGCGCGCGACGCCATCGACGCGGATTTGCCCGTCATCGATCAAACGCTGCGCCGCCGCGCGCGACAGATCGGGCATGTGGTCGCTGACGTAGCGGTCAAGGCGGGAGCCGGATTCGGTGACAGTGAGCGTAGTTAAAGTGTCCATCGAAAACAAAAGCCCCAGCACGCGGCTGGGGCGATCCTAATCTTTGCCAGACGATTCCGTTTTCTCTGGCGATTGGGGCGACGCCGTCGCCGTCTGTGGGACCGTCTCTGGCTTGGACGATGTCCGCATCAAGTGCCACATCAGCAGTACGACGCCGCACACGATCGCGCTGTCCGCCACGTTGAACACGGGCCAGAAGCGCACGTAGAACAGATCGATCACGGAACCGAAGCGGAGCCGGTCGATCAGGTTCCCGATCGCGCCGCCGAGCTGCAAGCCGAGACTCAAGCGCACGAGCCACTGCCCGGAGGGGATCGATCGATAATAAAAAACGATGGCGACCGAAACAGCGAGCGCGACGAACGTGAAGACGATGCTGAGCTGCGGGAACAGCCCGAACGCCGCGCCGGAGTTGGTAATGTGCGTGAGGACAAAAATATCCTTGAGCGACGGAATAATATCGAACGTTGTATTCAGCGGAATATTCTGCACCGTCCATGCCTTGCTGGCTTGGTCCGCGATCAAGACCACCACGGCGACTAACGGCAATATCAAATCGCGCAACTTCATTCAACAGCTCCCATCACCCAGGTCGTCTCGGTCATGCCGCTAACTTTGCTGGGTGGATTTGTAATTTCGCGCAGTTGATGCAGAGCGTCGCCGATGGCATCGCTTTCAAGCGTTCTTCCGAAATCGGATTCTTGCAGCGCTCGCAAATTCCGTACGTGCCCTTTTCCGCGCGCACCATCGCGCGCTCGATCTCTTTCAGCATTCCTTCCAAATGTCGTTTGAGCGCGAGCGTCTTGGCTTGCTCCGATACTTCGGTCGCGTCGTCCGCCATGTGATTGCCTGTCGTCGGATGGTCTTGCTCGACGATTCCCTGATGCTTGAGTTCACCGAGCAGCCGCGCGCGCTCTCTCTTCAACGCGCGCAGCACGGGCGATTCGAGCGGTCGCGGCTCGATCTCGACCGGCTTGGGCAGCGTCCGACTCACGGCAAGCACGACCTTCGCCGATTTCTTGGCTTTCGAGACGACGCGGCGCACCAGTCCTTTTCGTTCCGTTCTCTTCTGGGGATTGGCTTTCTTTGGCATCGTACGCCTCCATCACAACGAGCGGCGCAACATCGTTGGTGACGCCGCTCGCCCCCAATTCTAAGCGCAAATCCTTTTCTAGGCAAATCTCTCACTCTGGCGAAGGCGGCTTACCTTCGCCAGGTTTTTCAAACTTTCACCAACGCGACCGTCACCTTCTCGCTGTCGAACGCATCGTCTACCGATGCCGCGTCTTTCGGCGCAGCGCCGGCGGTCAACGCGTCTGCCAGCGTCTCGCCGGCGATATACTCGCGGTACGATTCCACCGCGTGCGCGAGTTTCGGCGTCGCTGTGTAGTAGACGCGAATGTGATCAGCCACATCCAGCCCCGCGCTCTTGCGCAGGTCTTGGACGCGCCGCACGAACTCGCGCGCCAAGCCCTCGGCGGCGAGTTCCGGCGTCAGCACCGTGTCGAGCGCGACGACGAGATTGCCTTCCGACATCACCGCGAAGCCGGACTTGGGCTGCGGCGTGACGAGCACATCGTTCGACGTTAGCTCGACGTTCATGCCATCGACCGCGAGTTTCACCGATCGCCCGGCGCGCACATCGGCAACCACGCGGCTGGCGTCGAGCGCGGCGAGCGCGTTCTGGATCGTCGCCGTCAGCGCCTTGCGCTTTTCACGCAATTCCTTGCGTCGCGGCTTGTCGTCTTCCGCAAGATCGGCTGGCTCCGGGATCAGTTGTTTCACCTTTTCAGACAGCGTTTGCAGGTTCGGGCGCAGTTGGTACGAGACCAGTTCTCCTTCGCGCGCGGCAAACT
>DAIDTM010000079.1 GCA_027457205.1 Anaerolineae bacterium
CGTTCATTTTGATTTTTGTTGTCTTGTTCATTGTGGTCGTTGGAGAACTGAGTTATTATTTCTTTTTTCTTCTCTCAAGAACACCTGTTGCCGTCGCTACTCACGTTTCTCCCACCATTATCACCTCATCGGTACCGACAGCCGCGAAGACAATTCCGACGCCGATCACTTCGAAAAATGACATCACCGCTATTTACCAGAAACCCGGCGATGCGGCCGGCCGCTCCATCCTTCCAAAGATGGACCTACATTGACGGTTCGGCATTGCCACCGGATCCAAACTTTGCATGTAGCGGCGTAACAACAAGGACATGACTCGCCACTCCATCACCCTCCTCTCCGTCCGCATTGACAACGTCACTTACGCCGACGCGATGGCGCGCGTGCAAACCTTCCTGCGCGAACCCGGCTTGCACCAAATCGCGACCGTCAACCCGGAGTTCGTCGTGATGACGCAGACGAACGCGGAATTTAGGCGCGTGCTGAACACCACCGCACTCAACGTCCCCGATGGCGTTGGCTTGCTGTGGGCATCGCGGCATTTGGGCACACCGCTGCGCGAGCGGGTCACGGGACAAGAGATGGTGGATCGCATCACGGCGCTGGCGGCGGAACACGGGCACCGCGTCTTTTTTCTCGGCGCGCGCGAAGGGATTGCCGAACGCGCTGCGGCAGCGCTCGCGGCAATGCATCCGCGCTTGCAAATCGCCGGCTGTTACGCCGGCTCGCCCGCGCGTGAAGAGGAAGACAACATCGTCGCGCGCGTGAACGCGGCGAACGCGCAGATTCTTTTCGTCGCGTACGGTCCGCCGAAACAAGAGCTGTGGATCGCGCGGAACGCGGCGCGGCTCGCTCCGCGCGTTTCAGTCGCGATGGGCGTCGGCGGCACGTTCGACACGCTGGCGGGCATCGTGCCGCGCGCGCCGCAGTGGATTCGCAATGCCGGCTTTGAGTGGACCTACCGCTTACTGCGCGAGCCACGGCGATTCAAGCGGCAATTGGCGATTCCGTACTTTATGTGGCTGGTGGTGACGCGGGGAAAATCGGAACACGAAGACCGCGAAAGGAGACAAAAACCGCGAAAGGAGTAATATGCCCCTTTCGCGGTTTTCGCGCTTGTCGCGGCTATCGCGTTCCAAGAACTTAATTCTCTGCTACGAGCTTGTATCCCTGCCCGCGCGCGGTGGTTAGTCGCTGCGGCTTGCTTGGATTCTCTTCGATTTTTTCGCGCACCCAGCGAATGTGCACGTCAAGTGTCCGCGTGTCGCCGAGATAATCGGTCTCCCACACCTCTTTCATCAGCGTCTTGCGCGTCACCGTCTGCCCCGCGCGGCTCATCAGAATTTTCAAAAGCCCAAACTCTTTCGGCGTCAGCGGGAAATTCTTGCTGCCACGCGCCAATCTGCGTTTCTCCAGATCGAGCGATAGATGCCCCACTGTCAACAAGCGCGGCGGTTTTTCATCGATCGCGTTCTTGACCCGCGCCACCAGTTTCCGCGCGGCGATCGGCTTGTGCACGATGCCTGCCGGCGCGATCCCGCTTTCGATTTTGGCGTTCGGCTGGGTGATCAAAACAATCGGGGCGAACGATTCAGCGTGGAGTTTCTTGCACAGACTTTTGCAATTCAAGCGCGGCGATGTCGCGTCGACAATCACCGCGTCGAGGTGGTGTGTTTTTGCCGCAGCGTGCGCCTGTCGACCGCTGTGCGCGGTCAGGATCGTGAATTCTCGCTTGCTGAAAAAACTCGCGTATGAAGTGGTTGTCGGCTTGTCATTGCCCACAATCAAGACGGTGGCTGACATCGAGTGACTCCCCTGAGGCGTCCGAAGACGATTCTATTATACTCAAGTGCTTTAAGATTGGCAAGCGCACTCCGCGATTTAGGATTTTGCATCGCCGCGACAAAAAGAAATCAGAAATCGTCGATTGAAAATTCTAAATTGACCTTTGGGATTGTCGATGTTATAATCGCGCCACCGATGAAAACCTTCGTGATTCTTCCGACCTACGATGAAGTCCGGAATCTAGGTCCGATGGTCGAACAACTTTTATCGCTCCCCATTGACGACCTCAATCTTCTGATTATCGACGACAACTCCCAGGACGGCACCGGCAAACTCGCCGATGCGCTGCGCGACCAGAATCCCAATCGCGTTTGGACGATGCACCGCCCCGGCAAGATGGGGCTGGGCACCGCGTACATCACCGGCTTTCGTTGGGCAATCGAGCACGGCGCGGACAGCATCATTCAAATGGACGCCGATTTTTCCCACTCTCCCGCGTACTTGCCGCAGTTCATTTCCAAAATGGACAAGTTCGATGTCGTCGTCGGCTCGCGCTATGTGCCCGGCGGCAAACTCGATCCGCGCTGGAGCGGCTGGCGCTACTTGCTTAGCAAGTGGGCGAACAGCATCTGGGTGCGCCTGATCCTGGGAACGCAAGTGCGCGACGCTACCGCCGGGTTCAAATGCTGGAGCCGTCGCGCGCTCGATCGCATTGCGCTGGGCAGCATTCGCTCCAACGGTTATGTGTTTCAAGTCGAGATGGCGTACCTGTGCGAGAAACTCGGCTTCAGTATCCTGGAGTGGCCCATCTATTTTGAGGATCGCCGCATCGGTAAATCAAAAATGACGGTGCCGGTAAAACTAGAAGCCGCGTGGCGCGTGTTTGAGATCCGCTTGCGCTACGGCGGACTGAAAAAGATTTCGCGAGTCGAGTATCAGCGTGAACCGGCGTGATGGACTGATCGTTCTCGCGTTCTTCGCGCTCGCCGCGATTTTTTTTGCCCCGGTCGTTCTTGGCGGCGCGTCGCTCGTCCCGTTCGATAACCTGTTTCGCTTTCCGCCGTGGAGCGCATTCGCCGCGCAGTTCGGCGTGACGACGCCGCACAATGAACTGGTCAGCGACCTCCTGCTGGAGAATTACGCCTGGAAGAAATTCATCGTCGAATCCCTGCAGGCGCGCGAAATTCCGCTGTGGAATCCATACCTCTTCGCCGGCGTGCCCTTCCTCGCCGCCGGGCAGAACTCGGCGCTCTACCCCTTTAGTCTCCTGTTCTACATCCTGCCGATTGATCGCGCGTTCGGCTATTTCGTCGCGCTGCAACTTGTCATCGCCGCGCTGACGATGTTCGCGTTCGCGCGCGTGCTCGGTCTCAGCCGATTCTCCGCGAGCATCAGCGCGATCGTCTATGCGTTCAGCGGTTTTTTCATCGTCAGCACCGCGTTCCCGATGATCATCAGCGCCGCCGCGTGGCTGCCGGCAATTCTCGCCTGCATCGAACTGATCGTGCGCGGCAAGAACAGCGCGCGGCAAATTCTGTTCGCGCTCGTCGGCGCGATCCTCCTCGGCATTCAATTCCTTGCCGGGCACATTGAGATTTCGATCTATGTACTGATCGTCGCCGCGTTCTACGCGCTGTGGCGAGGATTGCAGACCTTCCCAATTTTCAAGATCTGGAAGGTCTGGTCGCTCGTCGCGCTGATGACCGCCATCGGCATCGCGCTCGGCGCGGTGCAACTGATTCCGCTGTACGAATTGGTGCAGAGTAATTTCCGCAGTGGTTCGGTCACGTATCAGGACGTGATTGGCTGGGCGTATCCCGTCCGTCAGATCGTCACATTTTTCATTCCCGATTTCTTTGGCAACCCAACCGCGCATTCTTACTTTGACGTTTTCGATTTCACAAACCACGCCGCGCCATTCGGCACGATCTTCTGGGGCATCAAGAATTATGTCGAAGCCGGCGCGTACGTGGGCATCCTGCCGCTGCTGCTCGCGCTCATCGCCATCGTCTCGACAATCACATTTTACGTATCACATCACGCGTCTCCCGTCACTCGTCACTCGTCACTCGTCGCTTTATTCGCGACGCTTGCAATTCTCTCCCTTCTCTTCACCTTCGGCACGCCGCTGTACGCGCTGCTGTTTTACTTTATGCCCGGCTTCAACCAACTCCATACGCCGTTCCGCTGGGTGTTTCCATTCACGCTGAGCGTGGCAGTGCTGGCAGGCATTGGCGCGGAAGTTCTGGCAGATAGAGATTGGAAATTGGAGATTGGAAAACTGAATCTCCAATCTCTAATCTCCAATCTTACTTTGCTCATTGGCATCCTCACGCTCGCCGCGCTCGCGATCTCTCGCGTGCTGCCTGCGCCAACACTCGCGCTTGCGGACCGCCTGCTACGCTCTTCCCATCTCGCGCAACAGGCATTCGACAGCGGGCAGATGTTTTACTCGTACGAGTTCCGCAATGTTTTGGTCTTTGCGATCTTTGTGATCGGCGCGGGCATCGTCCTGCTCACGTCGCGCAGCGCGCGGCAGATTCGCGGCGTTCCGATCTGGCAGCCGCTCGCGCTCGTCGTCGTCATTGCCGATCTGTTCGTCTTCGGCATGGGATTTTATCCGCGCGCCGATCCACGCCTCATCGATTTCACGCCGCCGGCGGTCAAGTTCCTGCAACAGGACACGTCGCTCTATCGCGTCACCAGCTACGACGTCCGCGGCGACGCGAGTCAGAAAGTGTTCAATCCCAATGTCGGAATGTTCTACAACATCGCCGACATCCGCGGCTACGATTCAATCATTCCCAAGCAATACGCCGATTTGATGGGTCTGCTCGCGCCGCAGGACGAGCTGCTCGACAATCGCATCGCGCCGTTCTACAATCCCGATCCGCTCTCATCGCCAATTCTCAATCTGCTGAACGTCAAGTACGTCCTGACGACGCGCCCGCTGCCGAACGCAGGCTATACGCTGGTCTACGACGGCGAGATCAAAATCTACCGCAACGACCGCGTGCTGCCGCGCGTGTTTATGGTTCCGCAGGCGCGCGTGATTCCCGACAGTACCGCGCTGCTCGCGCAGATGAAAACATTCGACCCAGCGCGGGAGGTGCTGCTCGATCAAGACCCCGGCGTCCCGGCAACGGCGGCGTGCGCGTTCAAGCCGGTTTCCATCGACCAGTACACAGGTGATGAAGTGATCGTCCAGAGCAGCCAGAACTGCGCGGGCTGGCTCGTCTTGTCCGATTCGTACTTTCCGGGCTGGCTCGCGCAGCTCGACGGCAACGATGCGCCGCTCTATCGCGCCGATTACAATTTTCGCGCGGTCTACGTTCCTGCCGGCGATCACACGATTCGCTTCAAGTACAGTCCGCTCTCGTTCCGCGTTGGCGGGATCGGCTCGTTCCTCGGCGCG
>DAIDTM010000080.1 GCA_027457205.1 Anaerolineae bacterium
TATCCGCGTCGAGGGCTTTCAAGTTCGCGTCGACCACTATTCGGCGGAAGGGAATCTGCTGGCGACCTTTACGGGCAGCACCTCGCGCGCGCTGCAACGCGAACTCGCGTTCTTCGTCTCGCGCGTCGACCATGCGGTTTATCTGGGCGGCGAATTGGCGAAAGCAGAGTTCGCCCTGAAGAATAATCTCCCGTTCATCCAAGATCGCGAACTGCGGCTGGATGGCTCTGCGAGCGCGGGGACGGAGCGCGGAGCCAGCGCGGGGCAAACGGGCTTTTGAGCAGAGCGCGGCGCGCGATTTGAGTCGGCGGATTCTGCTCCTGCGCGGCTAAAATCCCCCTGGCGCGCTTTGAAGCGGCTCGAAATTCATTGACAAGGTATTGCCCCGATGATATAATGGTTGGGTAGCGGTCGTGAGTTTCGACCGCATTCGAGAGGTCAAGGACCGTGAGTCAGAAAAGTTTCATGCAGCAACTGCGCGAATTCCTCTATGGAATGATCGGCTATGAATTTGAAGAGCACGCGGTCCAGATTCGCTCGACGATGGAATCGCTCTTCATGGCGATCACCTTTGGCGACATGCTGGGGCTGCCGATTATTCCACCGTACTATGGGTTGAGACTTTTGCCATTTGTGGTCCCGAGTGTCGCGACGTGGAAACGCCGGGTGCTGCGCGAGCGCGAATTCTCGGACAGTCACGAGTTCGATCTGCACGGAATATAGCCATTGCTCGCACAAAGGAGTGTAAAATGCCAGAAGAGAAAGTAAAGAAAGCAAGGCGCGGCGGTCTGGGCGGCATCCTCGACAACCTCAAAGAGGTGATGTACGGGATGGCGGCGCTCGACATGAGCCGCTACGCCGTCCGCACGCGCGCCTCGATGGAACACCTCTTTATTCTCATCACGATGGGCGACCTGATTGGCGTCCCGATTTTGCCCCCGTACTACTCCCTGCGCCTGCTGCCGTATGTAGTGCCGAACATTGCCACGTGTAAGCGCCGGATGTTGCGCGAAAAAGACATTAGCGACGCGATGTTCTAATAAAGGATGAAGGCAGAAGGCTGAAGGATGAAAAAAAATCCAAAGCCTTTCATCCTTCATCCCTCATCCTTCTGATTTGGAGTACCCATGTCACTCAGAGAAATATTCGAACAAAATCCTAATCGACGGTACATCATGTTCGGCGGCAAGGGCGGCTTGGGCAAGACGACCTTTTCCGCCGCGACCGCGTTCTGGTTGGCGCAGCAAGGTCACAAGGTGCTCGTGTTCTCCGTGGATCCGCAGGCGAGTCTGACGGATATTTTCCAGAAGGACATTTTCGGCAAGGGCGCCGTGCCCATCATGCAGAACCTGTGGGCGCAGGAGATCGACGCAGACAAGCACATTAAGGATTATCAGAACGAAATTCGCAAAAAAATCCTCGATATGTACGGCTTTGACGCCGTGCCAGAAGAAATCGAAGATTATATTCAGGCGGCGTCGGCGGAACCGGCGATGGAAGAATCCGCGATCTTCGACGCCGTGGTCGACATCGTCGTGAAAGGCGATTACGATTACTACATCTACGACCTCGTGCCGCTGGGTCACGCGCTCTATTACCTGTCGATGGCAAAGGTGTACGACGAGTGGATCAACAAGATCACCAAGCTGCGCGAAGAGATGCGCGAGTACGAAACGATGGTCTCCCGCATCAAGCGCGAGAAGGAAACGGACGAAGACCAAATCCTGACCGAGCTGCAGTACATCAAAGGGCGCATCAACGCGTCGTCCAGCATTTTGACCGATAAAGAAAAGACCGCGTTCTTCTTCGTCGTCGTGCCGGAAGAAATGATCATCCTGGACACGATGAAAGCCGCGGAACTCTTCCAGAAATTCGACGTGCCGACCGCCGGCTACGTGGTCAACCGCGTGCTGCCGCCGGAATTACGCACGCAAGCCGTCCCGGCGTACCTGAAAAATCGCCTGGCGATGCAGAGCAAGTACATCGATCAGATCAACAACTCGCTCGGCAAGCAAGTACTGGCGCAAGTGCCGGAAATGGAACGCGACGTGACCGGCTTGGCGATGATCGAAAAACTCGCTAACATCATGTACGGATAACAAAGGGGTTGTCATGGCGGGCATTGAAAAATCGATGGCGCAGTACGTCCAGGATCATTCGAAGCTCAAATTCATTTTCTTCGGCGGCAAGGGCGGCGTGGGCAAGACGGTGATGGCAGGCGTGACCGCGATGTGGTTCGCCAAGCAGGGTCGGCGCACGATGCTCGCGTCGACCAATCCGGTGCACAGTCTCTCCGGCTTGCTCGATCAAAACGTGTTCGGACAGCAGACGCAGGTCAACGGCGTTCCGAACTTGTGGGCGTTGGAGATCGACACCAAGGATACCATCGAGCGCTCCAAGGCGGACATCAAGAACAAGATTCAGTGGTTCCTGAAATTCGCGGAGATTTCCACGCAAGCCGATGCGTTCGTCGAGTCCGCGACGATGAATCCGGCGTTCGAAGAATCGGCGATGTTCGAGAACATGGTGGACCTGATGTTCAAGAACGAGTACGACGTTTACGTCTTCGATACCGCGCCCACCGCGAACGCGCGCCGCTTGCTCGGCATGAGCAAGGTGTACTCGCTGTGGGTGAACAAGATGCTCAAATCGCGCGAGGAAGCGAAGAGTCTGCGTGAGCTTTTATCGTTCAGCAAGAAGAAGGAAGCCGACCCGCTGATGGATTACCTCGTCGATTTCCGCGACCGGATGGCGCACGCGCAGCAACTCTTGACGGACGATGCGCTGACGGCGTTCTTTTTCGTGACGCTGCCGGAAGCGCTGCCGATCGCGGTCATCAAGCGGTTCATCAACTGGTTCCACGATTTCGGTATTCCGGTCGGCGGCGTGCTGGTGAACATGCTGATCCAGAAAGACCAGGTCAATACCAAGTCGCCGGAATTTGTGCGCAACCGCGTCGCAATGCAGGATTCGTACATGACGCAAATCTGGAGCGACTTTGATGGCAACGTGCGCGCGCTTATTCCATTGCTGGACGACGAGGTGCGCGGCACCGCAGCGCTGGGAAACGTGGCGCAGTACGTTTTCAAGTAGATTAGAGATTAGAAAACGCGCGGCGCGCTTGCGTCGCACCATGTTGGAAACAACATCGGGGTTGAGAGTGATTCTCAACCCCGATGTTGTTTTGCCGCATCAACTCAATCACGTCGAGTGAATGCCCGCGCGCGTACCCGTCTATGGCTTGCCGGTTGATCGGGCGACCGTTCGCAAGAACACCCTCGACGCGCCGAATGCCAGCAGCAAACCGCCGATTACGTCCGCCACGTAATGCTGCTTGACGAACACCGTGGACATGACGATCAACGTGACCCAGACCGCGACCGGAATGCCGATGCGCTTGTCGACGCGCCACCAGTGAATCGCGAGAATCGTCGAGAGCGAGGTGTGCAGACTAGGAAAGTCGTTGTACGGATTGTCGCTAGCATAGACATCGCGAATCATTTGCGTCAGCGGATCGGTGCCGGTCAACGTCGGACGCTCAATGTACGATTGCAAGAAAAAGTAGAAAAAGTAACTGACGAACCACACGGCAATCATCGTGAGCGCGGCGGATTGGAAGATACGCGTGCGGAAGAGCAGCAAGAGGACGAGCGTCGCGTAAATGAACGGCTCGAGCGAGACGTACGGAATGACGAACGGCGGAACCACCGGAATCAGATCGTCCAGCGGCGATCTCAAGAAGATGACGTTCGGTCCGTGATTGAGCGCGTAGTAAATCTCGCTGGTAATGTAAATCCCAACTGCCAGCACGATGCTGATGCCGGCGTTCACCCACCCCGTGCCAAAGATGCCTTGCCGCAGCTGCGCTTTGAGCCACTCCATCGTGTCCTCCGATTGCGGATCGCAGAGTTTGTCCATCGCGATTATCCGCCAAACGTCGCGCGCTGTCAAGGCAAGCTCGCACCACCGAGACGCAGAGAACGCCGAGTTTTATCGTTTTTCCTCTGCGGTGAAACTGATTTGTGCGATTGCCGCGCGGCTATCGCGCCGGGATGAGCAGCCGCTGTCCAACGAAAATATTATATGTCGGAAGCCGATTCGCCGCTACGATCGCTTCGATGGTGGTGCCATAGCGGCGCGCGAGCGAAAACAGTGTGTCGCCCGGACGCACGACGTAGATCGTGGCTTGCGGGACCGGCGTCGGCGGGATCGGCGTCGCCGTCGGTGGGACCGGCGTGGGGGTTTGCGGAGGCGGCGTCAAAGTGAATGTCGGAGTTGGCACGGGCGGCGGGGCGGC
>DAIDTM010000081.1 GCA_027457205.1 Anaerolineae bacterium
CGCCGGCGCGCGCGTGATCGACCTCTCCGCCGATTTCCGCCTGCACGATGCGGCGGCGTACAAAAAATGGTACGGTCTCGATCATCACGCGCCCGAGCTGTTGCCGCAGGCGGTCTACGGCTTGCCGGAAATCCATCGCGCGAAGATCAAGGGCGCGAAACTGATCGCGAACCCCGGCTGCTATCCAACGAGCGTGATCCTCGGTCTCGCGCCGATTTTGCGCGCGGGCGCGAGCGACGGCACAATTATCGTAGACGCGAAATCGGGCGTTTCCGGCGCGGGGCGCAAAGCGACACTGTCCAATTCGTTCGTCGAGGTCAACGAGAATTTCGCGCCGTACAATATCGGGCGCACGCATCGGCATCTTTCGGAGATGGAGCAGGAGCTGCAGGCAATCGACGCGCGTACGTCGCTGATCTTCTCGCCGCATCTGCTGCCGGTGAATCGCGGCATCCTCTCGACGATGTACGTGAATTTGAACGATGGCTGGAACGATGAAACGCTTCGCGATCTGTACGTCGAAACGTACCACAACGAGCCGTTTGTCCGAATTCTGCCCAGCGGTCAAGTCGCTTCGCTCGCGCACAGCAACCATACCAACTACTGCACGATCTCGATTCATCACGTCGCGGCAGTGGGACAGGCAATCGTGTGTGCGAGCATCGACAACCTCATCAAAGGCGCGAGCGGGCAAGCGGTGCAGAATATGAATTTGATGTTTGGGATTGAAGAGACGACGGGACTGCTATAAAACGTGAGACGTGATGCGTGAAGGCATAATGTTTCACATCATCGGGATAAGAAACAATGTTGGTTCTCAAAGTCGGCGGCAACGAAATTGATGATGCAAGTTTCCTCGCCGGGTTCGCGCACGCGGTGGCGGCGATGCGCGACGCGCCGGTGATTGTGCATGGCGGCGGCAAGGAAATTGCGGACTTGCAGTTGAAGTTTGGTTTGACGCCGCGCTTCGTCGAGGGCTTGCGCGTGACGGACGAGACGTCGCTGGCAATTGCCGAGATGGTGCTGAGCGGGCGCGTGAACAAACGCATCGTCGCCGCACTATTGAACGCAGGGGTCGACGCCATTGGCTTGAGCGGCATCGATCGCGGCGCCGTGCGCGTGGAGAAGATGCGGCACCCCGCCGGCGACCTGGGTCGCGTCGGCAAAGTTGTGGGTGTGCGCGGCGAGGTGCTCCAAGATTTCGTCGCGCGCCAGATCGTGCCGGTCATCTCGCCGATTTCGCTCGGCGACGAAGGCGCGTACAACGTCAACGCCGATTCGGTCGCGTGCGCGATCGCTGCCGCGCTGAACGCCGACGCGGTGGTGTTAGTCACGAATGTCGCAGGCGTGATGCGAGATGGTCGTGTGGTGGATACACTCACCGCGCGCGAAGCGGAAGTGCTGGTTGAATCGCAAGTTATCCAGGGTGGAATGATCCCCAAAGTGCGCGCCGCGCTGGACGCGATTACCGGCGGCGCGAAGGCGGCGCGGATCACGAATCTCGGTGGATTGATGAACGGCGGCGGAACGATTATTGGTGGTTAGGTGGTTTGGTCGTTCGGTGGTTAGAATACCCAACGACCAAATTATCCAACTCCCCAACCACCAAGGATGGAGACAACGATGAATTCTCAACAACTCATCGACGCGGAAAAGAAATATCTCGTGCAGACGTACGCCCGTCCGCCCTTTGTGTTGACGCGCGGCGAGGGTGTCTACGTATTCGACGCCGACGGCAAGAAATATCTCGATTGCGCGGCGGGGATTGCCGTCAACGCGCTCGGCTACAGCGATCCGGAACTCGTCGCGGCGATTCAGGACGCGGCGAGCAATCTGCTCCACACATCGAATCTTTTCTACACCGAGCCGCAGGTCGCGCTGGCGCAGGCGCTCGTCGAAAAATCGTTTGCCAACAAGGTCTTCTTTGCGAACACCGGTACGGAAGCAATGGAAGCCGCGCTGAAATTCGCGCGCAAATACCATCGAAAACGCGGCGACGCGAATCGCGCCGGCTTTATCGCGTTTCGCGGCAGTTTCCACGGACGCACGATGGGCAGTCTCGCCCTGACCGATTCGGAAAAATATCAAGCGCCGTTTCGTCCTCTGATGCCGGGCGTGACGTTCGCGGATTTCAACGACCTCGATTCCGCGCGCGCGGCAATCACGAATGAAACCGCGGCAGTCGTCGTCGAACCGGTGCAGGGCGAGGGAGGCGTAAATCCAGCCGCTGATGAATTCCTGCGCGGGTTGCGCGCGCTGTGCAACGAACGCGGCGCGCTGCTCGTCTTCGATGAGATTCAATGCGGCTTGGGGCGCACCGGCAAACTGTGGGGGCACGAATGGTCGGGCGTAACGCCCGATCTGATGACGCTAGCGAAACCGCTCGCGGGCGGCTTGCCGATTGGCGCGACGCTCGTCACCGACGCAGTCGCGTCGTCGCTGCACGTCGGCGAGCATGGCACGACGTTTGGCGGCGGACCGTTCGTCACGTCCGTTGCGCTGCAAGTATTCAACCGCATCCGCGAACCGAAATTTCTCGCGCACGTCGCTGAAACCGGAAATTATTTGATGGAGCGGCTGAGCGAGATCAATTCGCCGCACGTCAAAGAAGTGCGCGGGCGCGGGCTGATGATCGGCGTGGAACTGGACATCGACGCGGGGAAGGTCACGGAGGCAGGTTACGCGCACGGCTTGCTGCTCATCAAGGCGCGCGAAAAAGTCGTGCGTTTTGTGCCGCAGCTTGTTTTCCAGAAGCAGCACGTGGATGAATTGGTGGACAAGTTTGGGAAGATTCTAACGGAGTTGTAAATATCCACCGCGAAGACGCGAAGGACGCGAAGAAGAAAATGATTCAAACCTCTGTTTTCTCTGTGCCCTCTGTGGCGACAGATGAGATACGCTACCGGAAAGCCACGCATGCCGACGCGCCAGCCATCGCGGATCTCGTGAACCTCGGCGAACGCGAAGGGCAACTGTTGCCGCGCTCGCTCGACTCGATCCGCGCGAGCATCGACGATTGGTTCGTCGCGGAAGATGACGGAAGCATCGTCGGCGTAGGTTCGCTGCTGGAAATGAATCCGGCGCTGAGCGAAGTGCGCTCGCTCGCCGTCGCGCCGGACTATCGCCAGAACGGCGTCGGCGCGAAAATCGTCGATGCGCTGGTTGATGAAGCACGCCCGCGCGGCATTGCCATGGTGTTCGCGCTCACGCGCGCAGTGCCATTCTTCGAAAAGCAAGGTTTCATCATCACCGACAAGGATAATTTCCCTGAAAAAGTCTGGCGCGATTGCATGATCTGCCCGGTGCGGCACGCGTGCGACGAGGTGGCGGTAGTCAAGTGGATAAATCGCCATCGTCAATAATCCGAAAATCTATCCAGCAACGAGCGCGAACGAAATGAACGAAATTGTCTTCCGCAAAGCAACGCCCAACGACGCGCAGCCCATTACCGATCTTGTGAACTTGGGCGCTGGCGAAAAGCAATTGTTGCCGCGCTCGCTCGAATACGTTCGCGCGAGCATTGAGAATTGGATCATCGCCGCCGAGAGCAGTCGGATTGTCGGTGTTGGCTCGCTCTTTGATCTAAGCCCCATCCTTGCCGAAGTGCGCTCGCTCGTGGTCGCGCCGGAGCACCGCCAGGACGGAATCGGCGCGGACATCGTCAACCGGCTCATGGACGAAGCGCACGCGCGCGGTATCTCTACAGTATTCGCGCTCACGCGCGCGGTATCGTTTTTCGAAAAGCAGGGATTTGCCGTGACCGCGAAAGAGAATTTTCCTGAGAAGGTATGGCGCGATTGTATGACTTGTTCTCTTCAAGACGCGTGCGATGAGGTGGCAGTAGTGAAGACAGTCGGCAGTAGGCAGTCGCCAGACAAGAGCGCAATTTCTAATTCGCAATTCTGAAATAATGACTGGAGGAAACAATGGCAAAACAAAAAGCCGGCAAAGTCGTACTGGCGTATTCGGGCGGACTGGATACGTCGGTGATCGTGCCGTGGCTGAAAGAGAATTACGACTGTGAAGTGATCTGCGTTTGCGCGAACATCGGACAGGGCGATGACCTCAGCGGCATCGAAGCGAAAGCGATCGCGAGCGGCGCAAGCAAGTGTTACGTGCAAGACCTGCGCGACGAATTTATCACGAATTACATTTATCCAACCCTGCAAGCCGGCGCGATCTACGAACGCAAGTATCTCCTCGGCACGTCGTTCGCGCGACCGCTCATCGCCAAAGCGCAGGTCGAGGTCGCGGAGATGGAAGGCGCGGACGCGGTATCGCACGGCGCGACCGGCAAGGGCAACGATCAGGTCCGTTTCGAGCTGACGTACCAGGCATTGAATCCAAAGTTGAAAGTGATCGCGCCGTGGCGCGAGTGGACGATTCGTTCGCGCGAGGACGCGATCAAATTCGCCAAAGAGCACAATGTCCCCGTCACCGCGACCGTAAAATCGATCTATTCGCGCGATTGGAACCTCTGGCACTTGTCGCACGAGGGCGGCATTCTCGAAGACCCGTGGCAGGAACCGGAAACCGCGATGTACCAGCTCACCGTGTCGCCCGAGCAAGCGCCCGACGAACCCGAGTACATCGAAATCGAGTTTGAGCGCGGCGTCCCACACAAGATCAACGGACACGCGATGGGCGCAATCGAACTCGTCACGAGGTTGAATCAGATCGGCGCAAAACACGGCGTCGGGCGCATCGACCTCGTTGAGAATCGTCTGGTTGGAATGAAATCGCACGGCGTATACGAAACGCCCGGCGGCGCGATTCTCGTCGAAGCGCACGACGCGCTCGAACAGATCTGTCTCGACCGTGAGACGCTGCACTACAAACAGGTGATCGCGCTGCGCTACGCCGACCTGGTGTACAACGGGCACTGGTTCACGCCGCTGCGCGAAGCGCTCGATGCGTTCGTGCGCGAGACGCAAAAGACGATGACCGGCGCGGTGCGTTTGAAACTCTACAAGGGCAACGTGATCCTCGTCGGACGCAAATCGCCGTTCAGTTTGTATCGTGAAGATTACGCGACGTTCGGGCAGGAAGATGTGTACAATCAGAAAGACGCGGAAGGATTCATCCGTTTGTTCGGATTGCCGCTCAAAGTGCGCGCGCTGATCGACATCGAGCGGCACGGCAAGAGCGCGTACGCGCAGCCGGACTATTCCAAATTCAAACGCGACTGATGAGTGGACGCGGACAAACGCAGACGAACGCAGAAAAAAACACTTTCTATCCGCGTTTGTCTGCGGCCATCCGCGTCCTATTTCAACGGACACTTAAATGGACAATTCGCAAACTGGTGTTACTGCCGCAAAAGGTTTTCGCGCCGCTGGCGTCGCGTGCGGACTCAAACCGAACAACGCGCTCGATCTTGCGCTCGTCGTGAGCGATAGCGATTGCGCGTGCGCTGGCGTCTTCACGACGAATCGCGTGCAAGCCGCGCCGGTGCTGTACGATAAAGCGACGCTCGCGCACGCGGAGCGTCGCGCGGCGATTCGCGCGGTCGTCGCGAACAGCCGCTGCGCGAACGCATGCACTGGCGAAGCGGGGCTTGAAGATGCGGGCGCGATGGCGGAAGCGACTGCACAAGCCATTGGCTGCCGCGCCGACCAGGTGCTCGTGCTTTCCACCGGCGTTATCGGCACACGGCTGGAAATGCCCAAGATTCGCGCGGGTATTGCTGACGCAGCAAAGTGCTTATCGCGCGACGGCGGCGCGGACGCGTCGCGCGCGATCATGACGACCGACACGCGGCACAAGCATTCCGTATTGCGTAGCAAGTATTACGTAATCGGCGGCATGGCAAAAGGCGCAGGCATGATCCATCCCAACATGGCGACGATGCTCGCCGTCATCACGACCGATGCCAAGATCGCGCCCAACCTGCTCGACCAAGCGCTGCGCGCGGCAGTTAGCCAAAGCTTTAACAGCATCAGCATCGACGGCGATATGAGCACGAACGACACACTGCTCGTGCTGGCAAATGGCGCGTCGGGATACGAAATACGCAACGCGCAACACGTCGCGGAATTCACCGAGGCGTTGACTGCGGTCTGCATTGATCTCGCCAAGCAAATCGTGCGCGACGGCGAGGGCGCGACCAAGTTCGTCGAAATCAACATTACCGGCGCAGGCAATGAAACGGACGCGGCGCGCGTCGCGCAAGCCATTGCCAATTCGCCGCTCGTCAAGACGGCGATCTATGGCGGCGATGCCAACTGGGGACGCGTCGTCGCCGCGGCGGGCTATTCCGGCGTTGCCGTTGAGCCATCGAAAATGGAACTATGGTTTGGCGACGTGAATGTCTTCGTCAACGGCATGCCAACCGATTTTGACGAAGCCGATTCCACGCGCGCGATTGCCGGCAGCGAGGTTTTCATTCGCCTCGATCTTGGACAGGGCAACGCGCGCGCGACCGTGTGGACGTGCGACTTGTCACACGATTATGTGACGATCAATGGGAAATATAGAACGTAATGCGTGAAACGTGATACGTAAGATGAGATTCACGTATGACGTTTCACGCTTCACGAGGTTCAGATGTGGGGCGGCAGATTCTCCAAATCCATTGACGACGCGTTTGCGCGGCTCAACGCGTCGTTCGGATTCGACTGGCGGTTGTACGACGCGGACATTCGCGGCAGCATCGCGTATGCGAACGCGCTCGCGCGGGCGAACATCCTCACTGACGCGGAACGCGATACGCTGATCGACGGGCTTGCGCGCGTGAAGCAGGAATTCGCGACGCAAACCTTTGCAGCAAAGCCGGGCGATGAGGACATTCACACCGCAATCGAGCGGCGGTTGGGCGAGCTAGTCGGAACTGTCGCCGGCAAACTGCACACCGGGCGCAGCCGCAACGATCAGGTTGCGACCGATACGCGCCTCTTCGTCCACGACGCAATACGCAACACGCAACACGCCATCCGTGATCTCCAACGCGCACTCATCGAAAAATCCGAATCGCACTTGGACGTGCTGATGCCCGGTTATACTCACCTGCAACGCGCTCAGCCGATCTTGTTCTCGCACTGGCTGATGTCGTACTTTTGGATGCTCGAGCGCGACCGCGCGCGGCTTGCCGATGGCGCGGCGCGCGCGTCCGTGCTGCCGCTGGGCGCGGGCGCGCTGGCGGGGAACGCGCTCGGTATCGACCGCGAATTTCTCGCGCGCGCGCTGGGATTTGCGCGTGTGAGCGAGAACAGCATCGACGCGGTGAGCGACCGCGATTTCATTGCCGAGTTTTTGTTCGATGCCGCGCTGCTCGGCGCGCACCTCTCGCGGCTCGGCGAAGACCTGGTCTTGTATTCGTCCGCCGAGTTTGAATTCGTGACGATGGATGACGCGTACGCGACCGGCTCCAGTCTGATGCCGCAGAAGAAAAATCCCGACGCGATGGAACTGGCGCGCGGCAAATCGGCGCGGCTGATCGGCGATCTCACGACGCTGCTCGCGCTGCTCAAGGGCTTGCCGTCGTCGTACGACAAGGACCTGCAGGAGGACAAGGAGCCGCTGTTCGACGCGGTGGACACGCTCGACGCGCTGCTGCCAGTGGTCGCCGGCGTGGTTCGCACGCTGCGCGTCAACGCGGACGCGATGCGCGCCGCGCTGGACGCGTCGATGCTCGCGACCGATCTCGCGGACTATCTCGTACGGCGCGGCGTGCCGTTTCGCGACGCGCATCGGCAAGTGGGCGAAGCCGTAAGACTCGCAGAACAGCGCGGCGTCGCGCTGTCCGATCTATCGGCAGAGGATTTCAAAAACATCGCGCCGGAGTTTGGCGCGGACGTAAAAGACGTTTTCGATTTCGCGCGATCGGTCGCCGCGCGCGAGGTGATCGGCGGCACCGGACCGAACGCGGTGCGGCAACAAATCGCCAGAGCAAAACAACGCATCGCCTAAAGAACTCCGCAACAACAGGTTACGACGCGACGCGCCCCGGCGGCGCGCGTTGCGTTGACGATTCAATCAACTCGTGCTAATATCGCGGCGATTGATTCTTCGTCAGACCGGCTTGAGGAAATTCGATGTCATCGCCCAGCCATCCGCCGCAGTTGCCCTCGCATATCTACGGTTTGCACGACATCGGCGGACAAGACCGCCTCACGAACGCCGGACGCACCGGCTGGCTCCTCGATTCCGTCGACCTCAGTTCGCAAGACGGCGCCGATTACTCCGCGCTCCGTCACGCCGGCTTGAGCGTCATCGTTCGTCTCAACTATGGCGTTGGCGCGGCGGGCACAATTCCCCCAACATATCAGTACGACGCGTTCGCCGCGCGTTGCGCCGCGTACGTGCAGCACTCGCCGGGCGCGCGCGTCTGGGTGATCGGCAATGAGATGAACACGAGTGCCGAACGCCCGCAGTATCTCGACGGCGTCCGCGAAATCATCACGCCGCAGAGATACGCGCAGTGCTTCTCGAAATGCCGCAACGCGATCAAGGGCTTGCCGGGACACGCGAACGATCTGGTCTTTCCGGGCGCGGTGGGTCCCTACAATGCCGAAACCGGCGACTGGGTGCAGTACCTGATCGACATTCTAAATTTGCTGGGAAATCAAGCCGACGGCATCGCGTTGCACTGCTACACCCACGATTTCAACGTCGCTCAAATCACCAGCGACGATATGATGGGCGCACCGTTCAACAATCGTCACTTTAACTTCCGCGCCTACCGCGATTTTCTGGCCACGCTGCCCGAATCGTTCCGCGCACTGCCGGTCTTTATCACCGAAACGGGACCGCTCGCCGGCTGGCAAAACTCCAACATTGGCTGGATTCAAGCCGCGTACGCGGAAATCAACGCGTGGAACGCCGATTCCGCGCATCAACCGATCCAGGCGCTGATTCTCCATCGATGGCAAACGTTCGCCGATCATCCCGAGCGCGGGCTGCAAGACAAGAGCGCGCTGCTCGCTGATTTTCAAGCCGCGCTCGCGGCAGACTATCGCGTGCGCTGGCACAGCGCGCCGCCGGCATCCACCGCGCTGTTGACGTCCGCCGCGCGCCCATCGCCGGAATACCGCGTCGAATGGACGGAAACCATTGAAGCGCCGGGCAATACGATGCACGCCGACGGCGCGTTGATCGGACGCGTGGTGGTCACAAACATCGGAAGTAAGACCTGGCACGCGCGGCGCGCGAATCCGGTACGGCTCGGTTACCATTGGTACAACGCGCACGGAATCGAAACGCCCGTCGCACCGTACACCGGGAATTTCTCGATGACGCGCAATGTCGCGCCGGGCGAGCGCGCCGTGTTCGAGCGCGTCGAACTCCGCGCGCCGCAGACGCCCGGCACGTATACGCTCAAATGGGATTTGGTGCTTGAAGGCATCACCTGGTTCAGCGCCCGCGGCAGCCCCGCGCTGGATGTGCTGATCGAAGTAATACC
>DAIDTM010000082.1 GCA_027457205.1 Anaerolineae bacterium
CGGTGGTTGGTTGCGGAGCCGACGTCGGTTGTGCCGGCGCAGTGGTCGGTGGGGCAGCCGTTGGCGCGGGTGTGGGCGATGGCGCGCACGCTGCGAGAGCGATGAGTGCGACCAGAGCCAAAGCGAAAATCAATCGTCGAGCGTTCATGGGATGCTTCTCCTCTTTTTTCGAAAATTGACGTGCCGGTATTGGGCGTTCAATCCATCGAATAAAGTTCTGTTCTCACCACCTTTCTTGCGAGGGGCGAGGGGCGAAAAATCGATGCTTCGCTCCTGACATCCCGTCCCGCGCTATTCTCCTCTTTCAAACGGTTTCGTCAGCGCAGCAGGTTGCGTCACTTTCAACCGCGCGGCGAAAATCAGCGCCACGATCGTCAAAACATAAGGCATCATTACAGCAAGGTCGGAAGAAATTGGGATACCCAGAATCTGAACCCAGATCTGCAGCGCGTTGACCATGCTAAACAACAGACAACCTACCATCACCCTCCATGGATTCCATGCGCCGAAATAAACCAGCGCGACGGCGATGAACCCTTGGCCACTGGTCAGATTCTGCTGGAACACGTTCAGTAAGGCGATAGACAGCGACGCGCCGGCAATTCCGGAAAGCACGCCGCCGACTGTCACTGTAATATAGCGCACACGTGCAACGTTGATTCCCAAACTGTCTGCCGCTTCCGGATTTTGTCCCACCGCGCGGATCATCAATCCCCACGGCGTTTTGTTCAAAATGAGCCACGCGATCGGGACTAGCGCGAACGCACCATACACAAGCAGATTTTGATGGAAGAGGATCGGTCCCACAATGGGCAAGCTCGTCAGTCCCGGGATATCGATATTGGAAAAGCCGTTCAGCGTCTTGGTGGTGCCAATGGTCACGCGGAAAAGCAAGTCGCTCAGCCCCAATCCAAAGAGATAGAGTCCGATGCCGCTGATGCCCTGCTCGGCTTTCAGCGTGACGCTGATGAACGCCATCATCAAGCCCATCGCCGCGCCGACGATGATCGCGATGAGCAAACCCAGCCACAGGTCATTGGTCTGTAGCACGGCGTAGTACGCCGCGAACGCCGCGACGAGCATGATGCCTTCGACGCCCAGATTCAAGACACCGCTGATCTGCCCAAACGTTTCCCCGATTGCCGCGTAGAGGTACGAGGTTGCCAAGCGCACACCGGAGCTAACGATCCCAACCAGCACAGTTGCTGTGAACAATTGTGTAATCATTTCGCCGGCTCCGATTCCACTTCACTAGGATGACTGATTTCTGTGCGCGCCGATTCGATGGTGCTTCGCTGCAGGTTACGCCGACGCACCCAAATTTGGCTACTTACCACAAAGATGACGACCAGTCCATCGAGTGTAGTGACGAATGCGGAGGGAACCTGAACGGATCGTTGAAGACTATTCGCGCCAACCAGTAGCGCACCAAAGAGGAATGCCGCGGGGATAGTGCCAATCGGATGCAAACCGCCAAATAGCGCCGCGACGATGCCATTAAAGCCCGCGTTGCCGGTAAAACCCGTCAGCGACCCATCGGTGAACAAGCGATGCGTGACGCCGAGTACTTCGACTGCGCCGCCGAGACCGGCGAACGCGCCGCTAAGCAAAATTGCCAGGACCTGGTAACGCGGCACCGAAATACCAGCGTACCGTGCGGCGACCGGATTGAGTCCAACCGCGCGGATACGATAGCCAATCGTGGTACGCCACAGAAAAATGTAAACGAGGATGGCTACGACGATCCCCAGTAATACGCCGGCGTGCAATTGAGTTGGCACCCAACGCCACAAGTCTGAGGCAGGCGGCAGGCGCTGTGTCTGCGGAATCTGGATCGAATTGTCCTTCTCCGTTGGATCCATCAGCACGCCGTGAAGCAAAAAGCCCATAAACTGAATCGCAATAAAGTTCAGCATCACGGTGCTCAGCACTTCGTTAACATGGAAAGAGATCTTGAGCACGCCGGCTAGTCCGCCCCAGAACGCGCCGCCGATAAAACCAGCCATCAGCGACGCGGGAACCAACACCCACCCGGGCAAATTCGGAAATGTCAGCGCGACCGCCACGGCAGCGATAGACCCTATGACGATTTGCCCCTCGCCACCGATATTGATAATACCGCCGCGGTAAGCGATGCAAATGCCAACGCCGACGAACAATAGCGGCGTCGCCTTAACGAGCGTATCCGCTAACGTGTTAAAGCTGCCCAAAGCGCCGCGCAGCATCGCTGCGTAGGCGTCCAGCGGGTTCGCGCCAAGCAATTGCAACATGACTGCGCCGACCAGTAGCGCCAATCCGCTGGCAAGTAGCGGGATCAACAGGGCGTCGAGACGCCCCAGTCCGATTTTTTTGGTCGAAGTTTGAATAGCCATTTGTTCCTTCATCGCAGGTAGATATCAGGACGATTTCCAGAATCCGCTATGGACGCGCGCGGCTTCCTCCTCCAAGGTAGGTCCTAGCACTTGGATGGAGCGGCGCCCTTGGGCAAAGACTGTCCGACAAGGTAGATTCAGCGTGAGGTTTTCCGGATCGTTCCCGGTCATTCCCAACAACCGCGTCTCACTCAAGCCGTACACCACGCGCCCGATTTGACTCCAGTAGATTGCTCCCGCGCACATCGCGCAAGGTTCCGTGCTAGTATATAGTGTGCATATTGCCAACAAGTCCGGCTGGAATCGTTGGCAAGCCATCCGTACCAAATTTGTTTCGGCGTGACCAGTACAATCGTGGCTCGTGACTACCGTGTTCTCTGCTTCAAGTAGCACGTTGCCATTCGGGTCGACCAGAATCGCCCCAAAAGGATGGTTGCCCCGCTCACGGGAGCGAGCAGCAATGCCAATGGCGACGCGCAAGAATTCAAGGTCAGTTGCCTTCATATTCGTAATATTCCCTCAAACGGACTATGCCAAACGAGAAAAATCGAAACGTTTCATAGTCGTTTGAATGGGAGTATCCTTTCTATGTTGCGTTCGGTTGTTCGGCTTGCCAAATCCCAAATTGAATCACGACGCCAATGACGAAGAGAACGACGATGACGATAAATTCGAGCGGGTGACCGAACGGCAGCGCGGCGCGCGTGACGATCACCGCGCCAGACAGCGAGGAGAGGAAGATGAGCGCCCAGTCCACTACGAGCGCGGCGACGAGCGCGCCGATGACGCCGCCGACGAGATAGACTAGCCAGTCCAGGCGTCCCGGATTCAGGCGCAGCAGTTCCAGCAGGTTGACGAGCAAATATCCGCCGGCAAGGAAACCCGCCGCGGCGATGACGATATTCTCCAAGAATACCGCCAGCAGCGCGCCGACAAGTCCGGCGACCAGCGCGATGAGGAGAACGATCAGTTCGCTTCCGCCATGAAACAACCGCGTCGCCAGGTACGCGCCAGACTCGAATCCTATCGCGGCGATAAAGAGCCAGAACAACTTACGCCCCAAGATCAACAACGCCGCGCCTGCGACAAGCCGCAACAGATTGGTCATCGCGATACCTCGCGTGGAATCAGTCGTCTAACTTCCAACGTCACTCTTGCTCGAACGTCGTGCTCAGCGCGCCCGGCGGCGTGCCGCGCAGCGATTGCCAAATCTTGCGCGAGACCGGCGAGCCGCTGAAGAAGCGATCAATCGCGTCGTTGCTGACGAGCAGCAGCGCGATGATCATAAACGCGAATGGCGCGGTCTGGAACACTTGCGTGGGAACGCTGGGAAAGATGCTCTGCGCGAAATCGCCGAATGACTGCAAGCCGCCAAAGATGTACGCGCCAATCGCGCCGCGGATCGGATTCCAGCCGCCGAAGATCACGATCGACAGCGCGATCCAACCCAACCCTGACGTCGCGTGATACGACCAACCGAGCTTGACGAAGAGCGAGTACGACGCGCCCGCCATGCCAACCAGCGAGCCGCCGACGATCGTGTAGAGGAATCGCTGCAGATTCACGTTCGTGCCGCGCGCAAACGCCGCCGCCGGCCGCTCGCCGATGCCCTGCAGCTTCAAACCGGGCTGCGTCTTGTAGATCCACCACCACGCCGCGAGGATGGCGACGAAGCTCAGGTAGACGACGACGTTGTGGTCGAAAAAGAGCGCGCCGATAATCGGAATGTTTTCCAGGATCGGAATCGCGAGGTGCGGCACCGACGGACCCGGCTGGCGCACGAACGGGTTGCCGAAGAACGTGCTGAGATCGGTGCACAACAGCGTCAGCACAAAACCCACCGCGATCTGGTCGAGCCGCAACACGATGCTGGAGAACGCGATCAGCGCGGCGACGAGCGCGCCGACGAGCATCGCCGCAAGAAACGCGAGGTACAGGTTGTTCGTCGTATACGCAACGGCAAAGCCAACCATCGCCGAGAGCAGGATGCTGCCGTCGAGCGACAGATTGGTGACGCCGGCTTTTTCGCCAATCGTCTCGCCGATCACGGCAAAGACCAGCGGCGCGCTGTCCGCCAGAATAGATGCGAGAGTGATCAAAAGGAGATGAGTGTCCAAGTTGGTTTTCCTATTCCTCTGCTGCGCGGGTCACCGGCGCAGCCAGAATCGTTGAATCGACGCGCGCAGCCGCGCTGGCGCGCTGCCAACGCGCGCGCACACCTTGGCTCAACACGACGAGCAGCACGATGATTCCTTGCAGCACGCCGCCCAGCGAAGAATCGATGTTCAAGTCCAGCGGCAGCGCGACGCTCCCTTTCGATACGGCGGAGAAGAAGAACGCGACGAACGGCACGCCCAGCGCCTGGAATCCCGACAGCAGCACCACGAGAATTCCGAGATAGCCATAGCCGCCGGAAATCGACGGGATCAGCCGATGCCAGACGCCAATCGCCTGCACCGTGCCTGCCATCCCGGCAAATACGCCGCACAGCGCGAACGCGCCGAGCATGTAGCGGGTGGTGGGCACGCCGATCCAAAACGCCGAGCGGGTATTTTTTCCAATCGCCTTGAGTTTCAAACCCCACAGCGTGCCGCGCAGCGCAAAATAAACCAAGACGAGCGACACCAGCGCCACGGTAATTTCGATCGGTCCAACCGACAACCCCGGCAGCGTGGGCAGCCAAGCCGCCGGGCGAAACGATTCCGTGCCGCTCGTCGACGCGATGCCTGGCAGTTTCCAGGGTCCGATGATAAGGTACAGCGTCACGGCGGTCGCGATGAAATTCAGACCCAGCCCGCCAAAGATCTCATGCACCTTGCCGTAGGTTTTCAGCACACCCGCCAACAGCGCCCACAGCGCGCCGCCAAGCATGCCCGCGAGGAAAAGCAGCGGGATCAAGATGATCGATGGGAAATCGAACGCGCGCGCCGCCCACGCCGTGAAGATCGCGCCCATCACGATTTGACCCTCGATGCCAATGTTCCACAAGCCGGCGGTAAAGGTGATGAGCAAGCCGACCGACGCCAGCAGCAAGGGCACCCACACCAGAATCAGATCGCCAAATTTTGCCGTGTTGCCAAACGCGCCGTTCCACATCGACTGATACGCTTGGAGCGGGTTCGCCCCGACGGCGACGAGCGCGAGCGTCGTCAAAATCAATCCGAGGATAATGGGTCCTACGCCCCAGACGAGGTTGGTCCAAAAGTTTTTCGTCATAAACCTTTGCCCCCGATCAGTTCGCCCAATTGTGTCACGGACGTTTCTTTCGCGTTCAGCGCTTTGGCGACGCGCCCGCCGGAGAAAACCAAAATGCGATCGCTGTACTCAAAAATCTCGTCGAGGTCGGCGGAAGCGAAAACGATCGCCGTGCCGCGCCGCCGCCGCTCTAGCAGCTGACGCCACACCCACATCGTCGATTCAATGTCCAACCCGCGCGTCGGATGTTCGAGCAGGATCAGCTTCAAGTTGGGCTGAAGCAGCGCGAGCAGCGCGCGCTGCTGATTGCCGCCGGAAAGCGCTTCGACCCGCGATTCTGGCGCGCCGCGGATGCTGTACTCTTTGATGCGTTCTTGCGCCTGCGTCTGCGCGAGATTCCAGTTCACGAAAAATTCTTTCGAGCGTTTCGCCAGGATGAGATGCTCGGTCAGGTTCAAGCCGGGCACCAGTCCTTCCTCCAAGCGTCCTGCCGGCAAGTAGACGATCCCGCTGTCGAGAAATCGATGGTACGCTTGGCGGTTAATTTTTGCGCCGTTGATCCACAGTTCGCCGCCGGCGGGGCGGTCCAGCCCCGCACACGCGCGCAAGAATAACCGCTGTCCGCTGCCTTCGATCCCTGCCAGCCCGATGACTTCCGCCGCGCGGACTTGCAGATTGATATTCGGCACACGCAGTCGAAAGTCTGCGACGCACAAATCGCGCAACTCGAGCACCGGCTCGCCCAGCGCGATCGTTTCGCGCTGGCTTGCCGCGAGCGACTGCCCGAACATCAATTTCACCAGTTGGTCGGTGGTGAAAGGGCGCGTCACTTCGCCGGTCACTTTGCCGAGTCGCAGCACGGTCACCTTGCCGCACAGGTCTTGCGCGTCTTCCAGCTTGTGCGTCACGAAAATGACCGTCATGCCTTGCTTTGCCAGCAGGCGCAGCGTCTCGAACAATTTTATTTTTTGCGGTAGAGAAATGCCGGTCGTTGGCTCGTCAAAGATGAGGATTTTCGCGCCGAGCGAGAGCAGCCGCATAATTTCGAGTTGCTGCCGTTCGCCGACGGTCAGCGCGCTGACCAGCGCGTCCGGCGCGATATCGAATCCGAATTGCGCCGAGTATTTTTTCAGGTCTGCCAGCGCTTTGGAGCGGTCCTGCAAAAAACCGTCTTCGCGCCCCAGCAAGAAATTGTCGAGTACGCGCAGCGGGGGAAGATCGAGCGGGTCTTGGTGCAGCATACCGACGCCGGCGCGGATCGCTTCCGCCGGCGATTTGAATTCGACGGACTTGCCGTCGAGCAAAATTTCGCCGCCCTCGCGGTGGATAAAACCGGAGAGCACTTTCATCAACGTGGACTTGCCCGCGCCGTTTTCGCCGAGCAGTCCATAAATCGTGCCGGATTCGACCGTGAGACTGATGTCGTCGTTGGCGTGCAGCGAACCGAAATACTTGTGGATGTTTTTAAGTTCGAGGCGCATAATCTGGTCCGTTAGTCTTTTAGTCTTGTAGTCAGGTAGTCGAAAACAAACGACTACCTGACTACTTGACTACTCGACTACTTTGTTGTCGCGCTGGAGCCGGTCATACCCTGGAGCAGTTGCGGCATGTACCAGAGCTGCTTGTCCGTGATCGCTTGCCCTGCCGGGACGTAGGTGCTGCCGTCCTGCAAGACAATCGGACCTTGGAGCAAGTTGATGCTGTTATTCGCCAGCCCGGGGATGAACTGCTGCTGGATGATGGTTTTGTTCGCAGCGCTCAAGCCCGCGCCGAAAGTGAACCCGACCGCGCCGGTGTCCGGGTTTGCCAGGTTCGACCAATCCGGTCCGTTCCAGTCCCACGACGGTTTCCAGGTGCCCGCCGCGAACGCTTGCACGGTCTTCAAGTACGCCGGACCCCAGTTAAAGTACGGGACGCCGAGGCAGGCGTTGGGCGCTTCGTTGCAGCCGTTGATGTAATCGTACGAGACTGCCCAGACCTTCTCGCCTTTGGCTTGGCGCTGACCCGCCACGACCAACGCTTCGGTCGTGTCGATGCCGGAGATCACGACATCGTGCCCGCTGTTGTAAAAGTCGTTCGCCACTTTGGTTGGATCGAGCGTGACACCGGGGATGTTGAACCAGTACCCGATCCAGGTCACGTCGAATTTCAACTGCGCGGGGTCTTTCTTCAAGTACGTCGTCCAGCAATACTTGGCGCCGAGGTACGCCGAGTCAGCCAGGCGGCGCGTTTCGTCGTTGACCAGAGGACCCAGGAAACCGATCTTGCCGGTTTGCGTCGTCAGCGCGGCGGCGCAGCCCGCGATCATCTTCATATATTCGACCTTGCCCATAAAGTTGCCGAGGTTTGGCAAGTTCTTGTACGCGTTGCCGTCTTTCCAGGCATTGTCGCCCGAGACGTTGATGAAGGTGATGTCGGGGTGCTTTTGCGCGGAGGTCACCGTGTCGGTCTTGAAATCATCCGAGGTGGTGAAGATCAACTTGACGCCCTTGGACGCCATATCGGTCACGACTTGCTCGAGCGTCGTATTGGGGCGATCCGCCGAATTCAATTTGTCGATGAGGATCCAGTTCACGTTCGGCATTTTGCTTTTGACGTATTGCGCGGCGAGCCAGTTCGCCTCGCTCCAACCGTGATCGTTCTGCGGACCGACCAGGACGATGCCAACGTTCATCGGCGCGGCGGTGGCGGCGGCGGTCGGCGCTTTCGTTGGCGCGGCGGTTGGCGCAGCGGTCGGCTGCGGCGCGCTGGTTGGCTGCGGCGCGGTCGTCGGTTGCGGCGCGGCGGTCGGCTGCGCGGGCGCAG
>DAIDTM010000083.1 GCA_027457205.1 Anaerolineae bacterium
GCTGATGCGGCGCACGATTCTGATTGCCAACACGTCGAACATGCCGGTCGCCGCGCGCGAAGCGTCGATCTACACCGGCATCACGCTCGCCGAGTATTATCGTGATATGGGCTACGACGTCGCAATGATGGCGGACTCGACGTCGCGCTGGGGCGAAGCGCTGCGCGAAGTGTCGGGACGCCTGGAAGAAATGCCGGGCGAGGAAGGTTATCCCGCCTACCTCGCGACGCGCCTCGCCGAATTCTACGAACGCGCGGGACGCGTCGTAGCGCTGGGCAAAGATGAGCGTGTCGGTTCGGTGACGGTCGTCGGCGCCGTGTCGCCGCCCGGCGGCGATTTCTCCGAGCCGATGACGCAAAATAGTTTGCGTGTCGCCGGTGCATTCTGGGGACTGGACACCGGGCTGGCGCGGCGTCGACATTTCCCGGCGATCAACTGGATCACGAGTTACTCGCTGTACGACTTGCGAAAGTGGTTCGTCGAAAACGTTGCGACGGATTGGGAGGCGCAAACGGGTGAGGCAATGGCGCTGCTACAAGAGGAAGCCAAGCTGATGGAGATCGTGCAACTCGTCGGCGCTGATGCGCTGCCGGAAGACCAGAAAGCGCTACTCCAGGTCGCGCGCATGCTGCGTGAAGATTACTTGCAACAATTCGCGTTCCACGAGATTGACGGCTTTTGTCCACCCAAGAAACAGTACTGGATGCTGCGCGCGATTCTGACTTTTCACGACGAACTAATACGTGCGCTGAAACGGAGCGTGTCACTCGAACGCGTAATCAAGGCGAGCGCATCCATCTCGCAGCCGATTGATACGGGCGGTGTTCCCAGCAAGATGCAGGAAAGTCCCGCGGGCGGACTAGAGAAAGCTGTTGAACCGGGCAGCGTGCCGCAACACCCAGGCGACCACGGAACAGCGCTCGAGCGCGCGATGCGGCTGCCGGTCGTCGCCGAAATCTCGCGGATGAAGGAATGGGAGCACGACAAGGCAGAAGCGCGCGGACGCGCGCTGATCGAGGAGACCGAGCGCGAGCTGAGCGCTTTGCGCTAGTGGACGGTGGGTAGTGGTCAGATAAACTATTCACTATCCACTATCCACTGACCACTTGGCATTGGACGGGCTATGATTCAACCACCGGCATTATTCACCAAGCAGTACCGCACCCTGTCGTACGTTTCGGGTCCATTGATTTTCGTCGAGCTCGTACAGGGCGTGGGATACGGCGAGATTGTCGAGATCACGAGCACGGGCAGCGTGACGCGCGCTGGGCAAGTCCTCGAAGTGAGTGGTGATCGCGCGGTCGTGCAGGTGTTCACGGGCACACGCGGGCTTGATGTGGACACAACGCGCGTGCGCTTCACCGGCGAGGTTGCGCGGCTCGGCGTATCGACCGAGATGCTGGGGCGTACCCTCAACGGCGCGGGCGAGCCGTTGGACGGTGGTCCAGCCATCGTACCCGAAACGTTTCTCGACATCAACGGCGAGCCGATCAATCCGTACGCGCGCGATCATCCATCCGAGTTCATCCAGACCGGCTTTTCAGCCATCGACGGATTGAACACACTCGTACGAGGGCAAAAGCTGCCGATTTTTTCGGGCTATGGCTTGCCGGCGAATGAGATTGCCGCGCAGATTGCCGCGCAAGCCAAAGTGCTCGGCACCGGCGAGCGGTTCGCCGTCGTGTTCGCCGCGCTCGGCATCACGCACCGCGAAGCGTCATTCTTCATTCGCCGGTTCGAAGCGAGCGGCGCGCTGGATCGCACCGTACTGTTTCTGAACCTTGCCGATGATCCGACGGTGGAGCGATTGCTCACGCCGCGGGCTGCGCTGACGACGGCAGAGTACTTGGCGTTTCAGCGCGATATGCACGTTCTCGTCATCGTCACCGACATGACCAACTATTGCGAGGCGCTGCGTGAGGTCGCGACGGCGCGCGAAGAAGTGCCGGGTCGGCGCGGCTATCCCGGTTATATGTACACCGACCTTGCGACCATTTACGAACGCGCCGGGCGCATCAAGGGCAAGCTGGGTTCGATCACGCAGCTCATGATTCTGAACATGCCAGATGACGACATCACGCATCCGATTCCCGACCTGACCGGGTATATCACCGAAGGGCAGATCGTTCTCTCGCGCGATCTGCATCGGCGCGGCATCTATCCGCCGATCGACGCGCTGCCGTGTCTCTCGCGCTTGATGAATGCTGGCATCGGCGCGGGCAAGACGCGCGAAGACCATCGCGGCGTCGCCGATCAATTGTATTCTTTCTACGCCCAAGGACGTGACTTGCGCCGGCTGGTCGCGATCGTCGGCGAAGCCGCGCTGAGCGAGGAGGATCGCCGCTATCTGGACTTCGCCAACACGTTCGAACAGCAGTACATTGGGCAGGGCAACACAAACCGCGACATCGAAGAAACGTTGAGCATTGGATGGAAGCTGCTAGACGAATTCCCCGCGACCGAGTTGAAACGCATCAAGCGCGAACACATTGAGACATACCGTTTGACGAAAGACGAAGGTTGGACAACCTCCGTCCTTCGTCACGAGTAAGCCAATGGAAAATGTCAGCCCAACCCGAATGGAATTGCTCGCGATCAAAGGACAAATTGGCCTCGCCGAACAAGGACGTGACCTTCTCAAGGAAAAACGCAACGCGCTGCTCAAAGAGTTCATGAAGATTGCCGACGCGATCATGCGCAGCAGCGATGAGCTGGAGCAAGCCGCGACGGAAGCGCAGCGTGCGCTTGTGCGCGCCGAAGCGCTGGACGGACCAGAAGCGGTTCGCTCCGCTGCATTCGCCGCGCAGAGCGAGTTATCACTTTCCGTCGAAGGCGCGTTCGTCATGGGCGTGCCTGTGCCGGTCATCGAACCGAAGAGCGCGGCGCGTGTCGTGATCGATCGCGGGTATAGTCTCAGTGGCACTTCCGCGCGCATCGACGCCGTCGCCGACCGCTTTGAAGAGGAGATCGACGTGTTGGTTGAGCTGGCGGCGAGCGAGCTGCGTCTCAAACGTCTGGCGGAAGAGATTCGCAAGACCAGCCGCCGCGTGAACGCATTAGAGAACAACTTAATTCCGCGCCTGCAGTCCCGCCGGGTGTACATCGAGACCATTCTGGAGGAGCGTACGCGTGAAGATATCTTTCGATTGAAGCACGTCAAGCGTACGCTCGTTAAGAAACGTGCGTTGGAGGAGGCGGGTTGCGGATCGCAAAGCGAGCGGAAACCAACATACTCTTACGGGGCGCCCGTACGGGCAGGTCGCAGGCGTGTACGCTTGCAGTAATGCGTCGCGCAGCGCCTGCTGTGGTGTAACGCGGGGATACTACGCCGAGGCAAAATCCTTGGAATCAGTCTATCATGTAGGCGGATTGTGTGACGATTCGTCGACTCCAAAGAAGAGATCGAACAATCTCGTGTCCTCGGCGGGCCACTCTTCGACGATGATGGCGACATTTGCAATCTGGCTGAGCAATTCCGTGGGCAGCTCGTCGATGGCTTGGCGCACCGCGCGATCAAATTCACCTCGGTTCATCGCCGACATTATAGCACGAAACGCCGGCGGCAACGAAGACATAATTGCTCGCGCGCCAGTCATTGCGCGGTTGCGCCTCGCTATTCTTGCCCTTCGGCTTGTACCGGTCGAGTAGTTAGGCGCGCCCACCCGGCGGCAACGCCCATCACCGCGATACTTACACCTGCGCCAACCAACACCAGCGAAAGTTCGCCCTGCCATTTCGAGAACAGCGCCGCCGCGCTGCCCAGCAGCCACGCCGATACCGTCGCCGCGCGCGACGGCGAGTTTTTCAGCCACGCCACCAACAGCATCACAGCCAGCGCGGGCGCGATGAACGCGCCGAGCACATCGAGAAAGACGAGCAACTCACGATCAAAGCGCAGCGCGCCGAACACGAAACCGAACACGACAATCAGGAGCGCGCTGCCGCGCTTGCCCAGCGGCAAAAACGTCGGAATGGCGAGACCGCCGGAGTGGAAACCGGACATGACCGGCGCGATCACCGAAATGATCAGAAACAGATTGCCCAGCCAGGGCGAGTGACTCTGCGACAAAATATCGGCGATGTTGTAATCGCCCGCGGCGCGATAGACGAGCGCGCCAATGAATAGGAAGACCACAAGCGGGAGACAAAGCGACAGCCCCGCTTTCACGACTTCGCTATCGCTGTCAAGATCCCAGGAAAAATCCCCTGAGCGGAGCGCAAAGAACAGCCCGTAATTCACGATGCTGAGGATCGCCCACAACGACGGCGCGATCTCGATACTGCTGGTTCGATCAGGCGCCCACGCGGTTCCGACCGAATAGAACGTGAAGATGGCGACGACGATAGTCGAAATCGCCGTGAGCCAAACGAGCGAGTTCCAGCGGTCCAAGCCGGCGGAATTCACAACGAACAAACCCGCGGCGACCAAAAGCGCGCCTACGGGACCCGGCAAATTGAGCAGCGTCGCCGCGGCAAATCCCGCCAAGCCCACGTAAAAGCCCACAAAGCCCACCGCGCCGAGCGCGACCACCAGGTTGAAGAAAATCGATCCGATGTTGTTTCCGAACGTGCTCACCGCGCGTTCATTCGAACGCTCGCGGCGGCGGCGACTCACCGCCGCCTGCGCGACGGTGACTCCACCCAGCACAAGCGCGCCCAGCGGAATGAGAATCAGCAGGGACTTGAGCGGCAGATTCGCGGCAAGCGCGCCGCCCACCGTAAAAGTCCCTGGTCCCACGCCAATTCCGATCCAGACGCCGGCGCGTTGGTGCCACCGTATGCCCGTCCGATGTACTGGAACCGCGTCACTCAAAGCGCGCCGTCCAACGCTTTCAATATTTCGTCCGTGTGCATCACCCAGCCGAGCGACGCCGCCATCGATTTGAGCGCCCAGCGATGCATCTCTTCGCCGTCCATCGTGTCGACGCCTTCCTCGGCGATGACGACGCGAAAATCGCGATTGGTGCTCTCGAACGCCAGACAGAACACGCAGGTGTTGGTGTTCACGCCGCAGACGATCACCGTGTCCACGCCTTTGGCGCGCAAGACGAATTCCAAATCGGTGCCGAGGTAAGAGCTGTACCGCTTTTTGGTATCGACGCGAATATCACGGTCGTCCCACAGTTCGGGGATGACTTGCGTGCCGGGCTTGCCCTGCAAGTTGTGCTTGAGAATGCCGCGCCGCGCCTTGGTCGGGTCGTCGTTGATCGCCTTCCAGAACGGATTGGCGGCGATCTCGTCCGAGTTGCGGTACTGCGAGACGACGTGAATCACCGGCACGCCGCGCGCGCGCAAACCGCGCAAGAACGGCGCGGTGTCGCGGATGACGCGCGCCGCGCGATCCGGCGGCAGCGGCACCGTCGCGACAGATGGATCGAGATGGCCGCGATGCAAATCGACACAGACAGCGGCGGTTGTTTTTGGATCGAGTTTCATGTATCCACCTGTGGAAGTTGGATGTTGGAAGTTAGAGATTGGAGGTTGGAATGAGTGCCTTTCCAACTTCTAACCTCCAATTTCCAATCTCTATTTTTTCGGAATGACCGGCAGCAGCAAGTACGACCGCCGCGCACCGCCGCCGAAGAGCGTGTGCACATTGTCGAAGATTTCGCGCGGGCGGTCCTGCGGATTGGTGTGCGTGAACGGTCCCGAGCCGCGGAATGGATTGACGAAACTTCCCGGCTGGCGCGACTCGCCGGCGCGTTCGAAATCCTTGCCTTGAATCGTCAACGCGATCCGGCAACCAGCGGGGATGACGATGCAGGTGGGCCAGATTTCCACGTCGAGTTCGATGACCTCGTCCTTCGTCAACAACTGTATCTCGTCGTGCGTGTGGTACGGACGGTACTTGGTCGTGAGCCGCGCGTCGAGCTTGCGATGCGACGCGCGCAGCCAGCCCTGCCCAATCGGCGTGGGCGGATCGAGCGCGCCTTGGAAATCGACTTCTTTGCCGTTGGGATCGAAAACGCGCAGCGTGGTGAACACGTCCGCATCGATAGTTGAAGACGCCAGGAACAGTTTCACCGCCACAGGTCCGGTAATTTCCGTCTCTTCTGCGAGCGGCGCGGTCACGAACGTCACACCATCGCCGAGCGCCCGATATTCAACCTTGCTCTCTTGTGTAACTGATTCCCACTCAAGCATGCGCCGCGAAGGATCGAGGTAGAGTTCCGTCCAGCGTGTGCGCGCGAGGGGCCACTCGTTTTCGTGTCGTTCCACGAACTTGTCGATGTGGCGAATTTGAAGTTGCACGCGCGGCTGCTTATCCCAGCCGTTATCGATGCCTTTGAGAAAATAATCGAAGAATTTCTTCTGAAGCTCGCACCCATAATCCGTGTAGAAATGCGTCCAGTGTTCCAGCCCGTGCGCCTCGAGCCATTTCTGCTTGGACGCGGCGCGGACGAATCCCTCATAGTTGCCGCGCGGATGAAGACCCTGCCCCGCCCAATTCGCCGCCGACAAAAATGGCACGGTTACTTTCGACCAATCCGGCGAACGTCCCTTGTGGAATTCATCATCGAGCGGATGAGAGAGCGCGAGATCGATGTCCGCGCGATTCTGCGCAAGTTCCTCGCTCGTCAGCGTCTCCGGACCGGACACGAGCAAGCCGCTGTTGGGATCGACAAAGCCGCGCTTGCCGAGACCGTGCTGCACCGTCTCGACCTGCTTGATGTACCAATTATGCCAGAAATCAGTCAAGATGCCGCCGTGCCGGAACATATCGCGATAATAATCGTTCGCGCCTTCCCAATTGCACATCGCCGCGAGATGCGGTGGCTGCAGCGCCGCGACGTGCCACGCATTCATCGCATAGTACGAAATGCCGTTGATGCCGACCTTGCCGCTGCTCCACGGCTGCACGCCCGCCCATTCGACGCAGTTGTAGAAATCCCGCGTCTCGCGCGGCGAAAAGCAATCGATCACGCCCGGCGAGCGCCCCGCGCCGCGCGAATCGACGCGGACGCAAGCGTACCCGTGCGGCACCCACTTTTCCGGATCGACCACTTCCCAGTTCTGGTACTTGTTGGTCGATCCCGCGGTGATGTCCGGATGTTCAGTCTCCATCACGCGCCACTGGTCCGGGTAGCCGACCTGGAACGGCAGCCCTTTGCCGTACGGACCATATGTCAAAATCACCGGATACTTGCCGTCTTGGATCGGACGATACACATCGGCGCGGAGAACGATGCCATCGTCCATCTTGATCGGCACGTCCCAATCGATCCGCATGCCGTCGGCGACCGTACTCTTTTCTCTCATCTCTTCGCCCACATTTCCTCCAAGACAAAATGCAATTCGCAACCTCTGCTAATGCTTCAATCGCGCCAACGACGGAACCGGCGCGCACGCGGAACAGAGCTGAGCCGCCTCGCCCAAAAGTTTGACCGCCATCTTCGCGCCGGCATGATAGACAATCGAGCAAGACCCATCGAGGACCTGTTTCGAATAGACTCGATTCAAAAGCGAGCAGCGCGTCGCGCCCAGTTCTTCGTCGAAACGCTGATGCAGAATCCGGGTCAATTCGCTCGCGCACGTATTGTCTTCAGTCGCCTTGGTTCTGCCGTAAAGGTAACTGACGAGCATCGCGCCGCTGTTCAGCGCGCCGCAGCGGTCGCCATAACCGCCGCCCCCGCCGCGAAAGCCGGTCGAAACGCGCAGCATCTCATCCGACAACTCCACGCCAATCGCCAGCGCCACCGCGCGCAGCACGGATTCGGAACAGTGAAAACCTTCGAGACGAAATTGGTTGGCGCGCTCGCCCGCCCAATTCGCCAGTTCGTCGAGCGTGACCTGGCTCAGGTCCGGGCGCGTCATCGCGGCGACGGTTGCGCCGAGCGAACCGGTCGGCAGAATACGCTGTGAACTCGCGAGTTCCATAGTTGCCTCTGCTAAAATCGTTTTGTCCACGAAGGACACGAAGAACCACGAAGGGTTTATCTTTGTGTCCCTTCGTGCCCTTTGGAGAATTTCATCCCGTGCGCAGGTGCGACATCACACTTTGAATCGTTATCGGCATCACCGGCGGCGGCGTCAAACCAATGCGGAGCAGTGTTTCGCGCGTGATCTCTTCCTGCGCGGCGTTCGCCGGCAGATGCGTGACTGCGTCTTTGACCGCTGCATCGACGCGATCGAGGTAATCCAGCCCGGCTTGAATCGTCGCCGGGATTTCGTCGCCGACGAATGGCTGGTCCGAGTGCGCGCAGTAAAGCGTCTTGACGCCGCGCAGCGACAGCAACCGGCGCATCGACGCACGCGACTGTTGCAAGTCGGCGTACAGCGGCAGACCGCCGACCGGCTGGATGGCATCCGCCGTGATCAGCGCGCCGTCCATCGGACAATAGAGCGACATGGAACCAGGGGAATGACCGGGCGTGTAAATGACTTGGAGCGTGACGCCACCGAAATCGATCTCGTCTCCATCCTGCAACTGCCGCGCGACGCGAATCGCCTTGCCCGCCATCTTGTCAAAGCCATAGATCGGTCGCTCGCGAGATTGCGCGCCCAAATCTTCGATCCAGCGTGTCGCCGCGGCGTGGCACGTAAAACGCGGCTGCCCGCGCTCGGCGAAAAAACCGTTGCCGCCAATGTGATCAGGATGTTCGTGCGTGTTCACGATCCACGCGACATCTGCCGGCGATTTGCCGAGCGCGGCGAGTGCATCCACGAGACCTTGCTGGTAGCCAGCCGCGCCGGTATCGACAATTGCGATTTGCTCGCCGACGACAATGTACGCGTGGACGAAGCGATCAACCGATTTTTCCGCGTTCAGCGGCAGGACGAACGAAAGGCGGACGGGAAAGATGTTGGGGCGTTTCATGAAACGCCCTTACCGACCGGTTTGAATTTCGGCTGTACGCGGCGATAATTCTCCACCACCTCTTCCGATGTTTTGCCGGGGAAAAAAGTGCGATGCATACTCGTCGACGCGCAGCCGGGGAGAAAGATGCCGCGCGCCCGATGTTCTTCCGCGCAATCGCCGACGACAAAGACGTACGAATGCGGCGGGTTGTTTTCGAGATGCGTCGGCACGACAGCATTTTTTCCGATGATGAACGTGACCTTGTCCACGTTCTCCATCAGTTTCGGATTCGCGAGATAGACATCGATCCCGGTGCGCGTGAAATGCAGACAGCCGTCGCAGGTGCGCCCCATGTACACGTCGATCTTGGGATCGAGTCCGATGGGGTTGATGTTGCCGCGCCGAAATGGGCGGCGGACTTGATCGATGGGCGTGCCGACCACCTCGATCTGATCGAGCGATGCGACGCCGAGTCCTTCCATTTCTGCGCTGCGCAGCATCGGCACATCGTGCTTCGGCTCGAATCCCATGATCGCCGCGCCGACCGTGTCCGCCGCGACCGGATCGCGGCTGGCGATGAGCACGTTGAAATCCTTGATCAAGTCTTCCGGGAACGGCGAGCCCGGTCCCTGTCCTTGCATCGCCCACAGCCCGTCGATGATCGACAGATGCGGGCGCATCACCTTGAGCATATCGACCATTTTCGGGTGCATGTCTGCGCCATGGTTGCGAATCGCGTCGTGCCAGTCTAGACTGCCCTGGTTCATTTTCATCGTCAGCGAGACGCTGGTGAGTTTGTGCGTCTTCATCTTGGGCAGATAGATCAACACGTCCGCGTCCAGCATCGTCCGCGCGAGATCGACCGGTTTCAAAAGCACCTTCGCGTCCGGCACCTGGACGGCGACGCGCTGGTCTTTCTCCAAAGCCAGCACGCGATCCGCGCCGCCGCGCAGTGCCGCCGCGCCAACGCCGGACACCTCGAATGCCTCGGTCGTGTCCGCGCCAATCGAGCTGCGGTCGGCGACGACAAGTTCACGCGGCTTGGTCTCGGCGCGGATGAGCCGCATCAACGCTTCGACGACGCGCGGGTCGGACGCGATGCCGGAATCCGGCTTCGCCGCCCAGCACGCGTTCGCGCGCACGACGACCTTGTCGCCGTCTTTGATAACCGAACGCAAACCGCCCACCGCGTCGATGGCTTGCTTGAGCATCTGATAGACTACGCGGATACTCGCTTCGTCGTAGTTTCCCGGCGTGCCGGGAACTTGGTCACGATGGATTACGGCTACAGTTGCCTTTTCCATTCTTCAAACAGTCCTCGTCCGCGAATTACGCGAATCAACGCAAAAT
>DAIDTM010000084.1 GCA_027457205.1 Anaerolineae bacterium
CGCCGGCGCGAATGCCGGCGAGCGTGTTCGCGGTCGCGAGTCCCAGGTCGTCGTGGCAGTGCGCGGAGACGACGACGCGCTCGATGCCGGGCGTGTTCTTGATGACGCCCGCGATCAGCGCGCCAAATTCTTCCGGCGTCGTATAGCCGACCGTGTCCGGGATGTTGAGCGTCGTCGCGCCGGCGTTGATGGCGACCTCAAGCACGCGATACAGAAACTCCGGGTCGGAGCGTCCAGCATCCTCCGGCGAAAACTCCACGTCGTCGCAGCACTGTTTCGCGCGCGCAACCATCTCGCCGACGCGTGCGACAACTTGCTCGCGCGTCATCTTGAGTTTGTGCTCAAGGTGAATATCGGACGTCGCGAGAAACGTGTGGATGCGCGGATGCACGGCGGGGCGAATCGCCTCCCAGCACGTGTCGATATCGGTCGCGTTCGCGCGCGCCAGTCCGGCGATGATCGGCACGCGCACGCCCTCGCGCGAGTTGCCAACCTCGGTCGCAATGCGGCGTACCGCTTCCGCGTCGCCCGGCGACGCCGCGGGAAAGCCGGCTTCGATAATGTCGACGCCCAGCCGCGCGAGTTGGCGCGCGATTTCGAGTTTCTCCGCCGCGTCCAGACTCGCGCCCGGCGATTGCTCGCCGTCGCGAAGGGTTGTATCGAATATGCGAACGTAATTGTCCATATCAATTCCTTGTGTCATTGCGAGGAGTCCTGAGCGAGCGGAGCGAGTCGAAGGGCAACGAAGCAATCTCCCTGCCAGAGTTGGGGATTGCTTCGCCGCTTCGCGGCCCGCAATGACAGTTCAAGTTTGGCTGACGACTCGCCCCTCGTTCAATCTGAGCACGTGCGTGATGCTTTGCGGAAGTTCATCGGCACGGTGCGTCACGTAGATCATGCTCGCGTTGGGTCGGCTTCCGATTCCCTCAATCGCTTGCAGAACGCGGTCGCGGTTGCCCGCATCGAGACCCTGGCAGGGTTCGTCGAGCACGAGCAGCGCTGGACTTTTCACCAGCGCGCGCGCCAGGAGCGCCAAACGCTGCTCGCCCTCCGAAACTTGATCGAACGCCGTCTCTGCGCGCGCGGCAAGATCGAATCGGCGCAGCCACGAAAGCGCAGCCTCGCGCTGCTGCGGCGAGCATTCACGATACAGCCCGACCGAGTCGAACCAGCCGGAACAGACGACATCCCAACATGTCGCGCCGCGCGGGTAGTACAGTTGCAGTTACGGCGCGACCCAGCCGATGTTCTGCTTGATCTCCCAAATGCTCTCGCCGGTGCCGCGGCGTTTCCCGAATAACGTGATGTCGCTCGCGTACGCCTGCGGATTGTCAGCGAGAATCAGACTCAGGAGCGTCGTCTTGCCCGCGCCATTCGGACCCAGCAGCGCCCACCGCTCGTTTTCTCGCACCGTCCAGTTGACTTGTCGGAGCACCGGCGTTCCGTTGTACGAGACGGTCACGTTGTTCATGCGCACAAGAACATTGCGCGGCGATGCGTGTTGAGATTGGCGTTGGGGCGACCCTCGTGGTCGCCCTGCCCGGGCAGCCACTGCCCCTACAAGTTCTTGCCGCGCTCCTTGCGCGATCACGCGGTTGTTTCCCACGCGCAAGACGTGCGTAACACCGAGTGGAATTTCGTCCCGATTCGTCCCGACGACGATGACGCGCATTTCCTTCTGCATCAGATTTTCAAGGTTCTCGGCTAACTTGACTCGAAAGCGTTCGTCCAATCCGGCGAAAGGGTTATCGAGGATCACAAGTTTCGGATTCTTGAGCAGCGCCCGCGCAATCGTGACCTTGCGCCGCTCTCCGTTGGAGAGTTGGACGACGCTTCGATTCAACAACGCTCCCAATTCCAATCGTTCGATCACGTCTTGGCGGCGCGCCACCAAGTTTTTATCGGAATGAGTTTCGACGACGTGATACGGATTAATGCGCTTGAGGTCCGGCTCGGAAAGAAAATCCGATACTGACGGCGTGTCTTCAGTCACGCCAATGTTCCAGCGTTCCTGGTAGAACGCCTCATCGCTCAGAACTTTACGCTGCGATTCAAAAGTCACGTAGGCGATGTGGTCGTGCGCGGCAGTGTGCCCGTTGTCGCGCAGAAAATGATAGACGATTTTGCCCTTGACGACCGGCAGCGCGCCGCACAACGCCTTCATCAACGTCGATTTGCCGGAACCGTTCGGACCGATCACTGCCCAGTGTTGATCGCTAAGCATCTCCCAGGTCAAGCCATCGAAGAAAATCTGGTCGCGCAAGCGGATGGAAACGTCGTTCAGTGTGATGAAGGGTTTCGCGTTGGGCATGGCGTTAGAATATCCTGTGGCAGTAGGGAACGAACGCCGTTTCGTTCCCCGGCAGAACACCGTTTCGTTCCGTTGCGACGCGGAACGCTCCGGCGAGCGTTCCCTACGCTGTCTTGTTCCAATTCTCCGGTCTGAGCGCGCGGACCGCCGCGCCGGTCTGCCACATTTCTGACTCGCGCATCTCGCGCAGTTCGACTTCCAGCTTCTCCTTGTAATCGGGTGCGCTGTTCGCCGCTAGCACGATGCGTGTCTGCTCGCCGGCGACAACGCTCTGATACAGTTTCTCGTACACCGGCTCAACCGCCTTGCGGAAGTCGTGCCGCCAGTCCAGCGCTCCGCGCTGCGCGGTCGTGCTGCAATTCGCGTACATCCAATCCATACCGTTTTGCGCCACGAGGCGAATTAGACTCTGCGTCAATTCTTCGACGGTTTCGTTGAACGCTTCGCTGGGCGAGTGACCGTGCTTGCGGAGCTCGTTGTACTGCGCCTCCATCACGCCCGCGAGCGCGCCCATCAGAATGCCGCGCTCGCCGGTGAGATCGCTGTAGACTTCGTGCTCGAACGTCGTGGGAAACAGGTAGCCCGCGCCGACCGCGATGCCGAGCGCGATCGTTCGCTCGGTCGCGCGTCCGGTCGCATCGTGCTGAACGGCATAGCTGGCGTTGATGCCGCTGCCGCTGAGGAAATTCGCGCGCACACTGGTGCCCGAACCATTGGGCGCAACGAGGATCACGTCAACGAAATCCGGCGGCACGATGCCGGTCTGATCGTTGTAGACAATCCCAAAGCCGTGCGAAAAGTACAGCGCGTCGCCTTTCTTGAGGTGGGGCTTGATCTTCTGCCACGTCAGCATCTGTCCCGCGTCGGAGACGAGATATTGAATCACCGTGCCGCGCTCGGCGGCTTCTTCGAGCGAAAAGAGCGTCTTGCCGGGAACCCAGCCATCCTTGACCGCTTTGTCATACGTCGCGCTGCCGGACTTTTGACCGACGATGACGTGGATGCCGTTGTCGCGCATGTTGAGCGCCTGCGCCGGTCCCTGGACGCCGTAACCTAAGACGGCGACGACTTCGTCCTTCAAAACGCCGCGCGCCTTGTCCAGCGGAAATTCGTCGCGCGTGACGACATTTTCAACTACTCCACCAAAATTGATCTTTGCCATGCTTCTCCAATGATTGATGTGATTTGTCGGTGACGCTATACGGAACCGACGCTTTCCGCGAGATGCCCGTTGCCGTTTCCACGCGGCGTCGCCCAGGAATTTGCCGCGGGCACGTCGTGCCCGTTGACCGCGCCGCGCGCCATTGCGACCTGACCCGTGCGCACCATTTCGATAATGCCGCGCGAGCGCAAGACATCGAGCAAGCCGTCGATCTTGGCTTCATCGCCGGTAACTTCGATAATCACCGAGTCGGGCGAGACATCGACAATGTTCGCGCGAAAGATATTGGCGAGCTGGTTGAGCTCGGCAAGCGCGCTCGCATCGGCGCGAACTTTGACGAGCGCGAGATCGCGCATTACGGTTGGCAGATGCGTCACGTCTTTTACGTCGATCACGTTGATCAATTTCGACAAGTTCGCTTCCACGAGCGCGGGCGCGGTCTGCTCCGTGTCCACCAGAATCGTCATGCGCGAGACCGCCGGCTCGTGCGTGCGCCCGACGGTGAGACTCTCGATGTTGAACGCGCGCCGGCGAAACAGACTCGCCACGCGGTTCAGCACGCCGGGTTTATCTTCGACGAGGGCTACGAGGGTATGCTTCATGTTTTCCTCATTCCGTGGAACGTGAATCGTAAAACGTAATTACGTTTCATGTTTTACGTTTTATTGTGTCGGCACGGGTCGCCGGATCATCGCGTGCAAATCCGCGCCCGCCGGTACCATCGGGTACACGGAATCTTCCTGTACTACACGGAAATCGATCACGACCGGTCCCGGTTTTTCGCGCGCGGCTTGAATGGCTGGGATCACGTCTTCGCGCCGCGTCACGCGCATCGCCGGAATGTCGTACGCGTCCGCGAGTTTGACGAAATCCGGGCTGAGGATCGGCGTCGCAGCGTAACGGCGTCCGTAGAAAAATTCCTGCCACTGCCGCACCATGCCGAGGTAACCATTGTTGATGATCGCGATGTTGAGCTTGAGACCTTCCTGCTTCAGCGTCGCGAGTTCCGCTTGCGTCATTTGGAACCCGCCATCGCCGGCGACGACCCACACGTCGGCATCGGGCTGCGCGAATTTCGCACCAATCGCCGCGGGCAGCGCAAAGCCCATCGTGCCCAAGCCGCCGGAGGTGATGAGCGAGCGCGGCTTTTCGTGCAGATAGTACTGCGCTTCCCACATCTGATGCTGCCCCACGTCGCTGACGATCAGCGCGTTGCCTTCGGTTGCTTCCCACAGATCGTGAATCACGTGCGCGGCGAGCAGTTCGTCGATGTCTTCGCGCCGGAGAATGTTGCGCGCCTCGGACTCCATCCGCCATTCCGAAATCTGTTCGCGCCAAGCGTCGCGGCGACCGGCGGCGACGCGCGGTGTGAGTTGCTCCAACACGGCTTTCAAATCGCCAAGGATCGGCAGATCGACGTGAACGTTCTTGCTGATTTCCGATGGATCGATTTCGACGTGGATTTTTTTCGCGTGCTTGGCGTAGGTTTTCAGATTGCCGGTCACGCGGTCGTCGAACCGCATCCCGAACGCGACCAGGAGATCCGCGCCTTGCACCGCGCGGTTCGCATACGCTTCGCCGTGCATGCCCATCATGCCGAGGCACAACCGATGCTGCGCGGGAAATGTGCCGATACCAAGCAGCGTGAGCGCGACCGGGATTTGCGTTTTCTCCGCGAACTCGAGCACTTGGTCCATCGCGCCGCTAATCTGCACGCCGTGCCCAACCAGGATCACCGGGCGCTCGGCTTGATCGATCCACTCCGCCGCGCGTTCGAGGTCAGCGGCTGGTACTTGCGCGGGCACGCGTCGGCGCGGGTACGGAATTTCATCGTCGGGATAAACGAACTCGCACTTGGCATTCTGCACGTCTTTGGGAACATCAACCAGCACAGGACCAGGTCGATCACTCCGCGCGATGTGGAACGCCTCGCGAATCGCCTGCGCCAAATCCTCGACGTGCGTGACGAGATAGTTGTGTTTCGTGATCGGCAACGTGACGCCGGTCACGTCCACTTCCTGAAACGCGTCGCTCCCAATGACTGACGTGCCCACTTGTCCCGTGATGCAGACGATGGGCGACGAATCGAGCATCGCGGTCGCGATGCCGGTCGTCATGTTCGTCGCGCCAGGTCCGCTCGTCGCAATCGCGACGCCGACCTTGCCGGACGCGCGCGCGTAGCCGTCCGCCATGTGCGCCGCGCCCTGCTCGTGCCGCACCAGGACGTGATGGATCGGATAATCGAGCATCGCGTCGTACGTCGGCAGGATCGCGCCGCCGGGATAACCAAAGACCACATCGACGCCTTCACGCACCAGACATTCCCAAATGATTTGCGCGCCAGTCCGAATTGGCATTTCGTCTCCTGTAGGGGCAGACCTGTGTGTCTGCCCCGGGCGAACACGTAGGTTCGCCCCTACGGGTCTCGCAATACCGCGCCCGTGCTCGCGCTCGTCACCATGCTCGCGTAGCGCCGCAGCCATTTGCTTTTGATCTCGCGCGTCTTGGGCGGGTTCGCGGCGAGCCGCGCGCGAATCTCTGCATCGCTCAGTTCAACGTCCAGCCGATAGTTTGGCAGATCGATCGAAATCATGTCGCCGTCACGCAGCGCGGCAATGGGACCGCCCGCGGCGGCTTCCGGCGAAACATGTCCAATACACGCGCCGCGCGTGCCGCCGCTGAATCGCCCATCGGTAATGAGCGCGACTTTGTCGCCGAGTCCCATTCCCATGATCGCGGAAGTCGGCGAGAGCATCTCTTGCATTCCCGGTCCGCCGCGCGGTCCCTCGTAGCGAATCACGACCACCTCGCCGGCTTTCACTTCGCCGGCGAGAATGCCGCGCATCGAATCTTCTTCCGATTCGTAGATGTGCGCGGGACCGCGAAACGTCTGCATCGCCGCACTCACGCCGCCAGTCTTGACCACCGCGCCGTCCGGCGCGAGATTGCCGAAGAGAATCGCCAGCCCGCCGGTCGCGCGGTGCGGATTGTTCAGCGGGCGAATCACTTCGCGATCCATCACGCGCGCCGGCGCGAGATTTTCGCGCAGTGTTTTGCCGGTGACCGTTACGCGGTCGAGATGCAGCGTGTTTCCGTTCGAGGAAATTTCGGAGAGGATTGCGGGAACGCCGCCGGCACGGTGCACGTCTTCCATGTGCCACTGACCGGCGGGCGAAACTTTGCAAAGGTGCGGCACCTTCGCGGCGACGCGGTTGATGCGTTCGAGCGGATAATCAATGCCGGCTTCGTGCGCGATCGCGAGCGTGTGCAGTACAGTGTTCGTCGACCCGCCCATCGCCATATCGAGCGCGAACGCGTCGTCGATTGCATCGACGGTGACGATCTGGCGCGGCGTGATGTTCCTTTCGATCAGCGTGAGGATTTGCGACGCGGCAGTTTTTGCGAGCGCTTCGCGTTCGGCGGTATTCGCGAGCGCTGAACCGTTGTACGGCAACGCGAGTCCAAGCGCTTCCATCAAACAGTTCATCGAGTTCGCGGTGAAGAGACCGGAGCACGAGCCGCACGAGGGGCACGCAAAGTCTTCGATCTCCTTCAACTGCGCCGCGTCGATTTTGCCGGCTTGATACGCGCCGACGCCTTCAAAAACGCTGATGAGATCGACGACCTTGCCGGCGGGTGTGCGCCCGGCGGGCATCGGTCCGCCGGAAACGAAAATCGCCGGCACGTCGAGCCGCATTGCCGCCATTAGCATTCCCGGCACGATCTTATCGCAGTTCGGGATGCACACCATCCCGTCGAACCAGTGCGCCGCGATCATCGTCTCGACCGAATCGGCGATCAGTTCGCGCGACGGCAGCGAAAACTTCATCCCGGCGTGTCCCATCGCAATGCCGTCGTCTACGCCGATGGTGTTGAACTCGAACGGGACGCCCCCGGCGTCGCGCACTGCCTGCTTGACCAGCGCGCCGAATTTCTGCAAATGCGCGTGCCCCGGCACAATATCGACGTACGAATTGACGATGGCGACGAACGGCTTGCCGAAATCCGCGTCGCGCACGCCGACGGCTTTGAGCAGCGCGCGGTGCGGCGCGCGTTCAAAACCGCGCGTGATCTGATCGGAGCGCATCTCAGTCATTGTAGCAATCGGTCAGGCGCTCGTGCAGCCATTTGGTCTCTTCGTCGTCGCCGGCTTGACGCGCGTCGTCGTGGTCAGGTCGCCTCGCGGTGACTCGCGTCTCCGTCGGCTCGCCGACGACGAACGCGAGTTTGCCTAATCGGCTGGACGAGTTGCTGCCGGCAGTCTCATCGAAATTGGGTTGGGACATTTTCGCCTCCGCGTGGGACAAATTTGAAATTTGTCCAACAAAAACAAAACCGCCTGTCGGTTCAGGCGGTCTCTTCTGGTCGATTCTTGCTTTCGACTAGCGTCGAGTGCGTCTCTCGACTTTCGCCCAAACCAATCTACGCCTGTCGCTAAGAATGCTAACAAGCGTAATAAGGACGACAATAATCGAAAGACTGGTTGCAGTCACGGGCATCATATTTTTCTTCCTTGTAGGCGCAAAAACACCCCGCGTTAGTTCATCGGCGAAGGGCGCGGGGCAGATTATTCAAACCGATTGTGAAACGAGTATAACAGGTGTAACCGTCAACGTCTACGGACAAAGTGCGAGAAAGCGATAGGCGCGCGATTGTACAGGTTGCACAACCCAGTGGTTAGTGGTTAGTGGGCGGTGGAAAGAAGGCTATCCACTATTTACTGACCACTGCCCACTATCCACCAACCACTATTCACTCTCCACTACCCGCTGATCACTCTTCCCGCGCCGTCAAGAGCCGATACGCACGCAGCGCGAGTTGGATGCTGAGCCGCGTCTCCGGGTTATCGAGATCGAGTCCGCTGATTTCGCGGATGCGTTCCATCCGATAGAGCAGTGTGTTGCGATGCACGAACAGCGACTCCGCGGTCTGGCTGAGGTTGCCTTTGTGCGCAAAGTACGCGCTCAGCGTCTCGATCAGGTCGGTGCCCTGCGCGCGGTCGTACTTCACCAGCGCGCCGATGACCTCCTGGCAAAAGTTCTCCAACTCCGGACTGCGTTCCAGTTGAAACAGCAGCCGATAAACATTCAGTTCGCCAAAGTACAGCGGATTGGGATTCGCCAGCCGGCGCGCCATCGAAAGCGCCTGCCGCGCCTCGCGGTACGAATCGCGCAGCCCGATCAATGCGTCAACCGGGCGACCAATGCCGATCGCGAGTGGATCGTTTGGAAATTCGGCGCTGGCTTGCCGGCGGATGCTCTCGGCGATGTACCGCGCGCTTTCGACTCCCTGCCGGGGTTCGAGTCGTCCGAAGATGACGATCTCGGTCTCGCGCGCTTGCGTCAGCACCCCAGCGCGGAACTCGCCCGTCAAGCCGTGAACGAGCGTCTCAAGCCGGCGGTACGTGGGATGCTCTTTCTTCGCCCAGGCCACGACGATTGCCGCGTGCCGACCATCCGGATCGTACTTGTTGCGTTTTGCCCAACGCGTCGCCTCGAGCGGCGAGAGACTGCCTGCCAGCAGCGCGTCGATAAAACTGCCGCGCACGCGCTTTTCCGCTTCGCTCACCGCTTTCGCCTTCGCCATTTCGAGCGCGCACGCCGCCGCGCTCTGCTCCGCGACGCTGCGATCGAACAGACCCAGCGCATCGGGCGTCGCCAG
>DAIDTM010000085.1 GCA_027457205.1 Anaerolineae bacterium
CGCGCCGAGACCGAGCGGATAAAACGCGAGACCGGCGGCGGCAAGAATGACTACGCCGACGACATCGGTCAGCCGCTCCGCGAAGACGATAGAGGCGGAATAACTGACCGGCGTGCCGTAGCGGTTTTTCAACAGGAACGATTTCAGCACTTCGCCCAGTTTGCCCGGCGTCATCGTCAGACTGAACCCGCTCAGAAAAATCATCAGCGAGTCGCGGCGCGGCACATGCTTCACGCCGATCACGTGGAGATAATAATGCCACCGCAGGAATCGAATCAGATAATTCACCAGCGTCGTCGCCAGCGCGAGCGGAAGAAAACGCCAATCGAATTTCGCGAGCGCGGCGAGCAGGCGCGGCGCGTCGGCGTAGAACGTCAGCGCGACGAAAACCAGCAGCGCAAAGATGAGCGAGACAACCAGTTTGCCTCTCAGGTTTTGCATGAAATCTCCCGGGTCAAAGCAAATAATAAGGCGAGATCATCGATCCCGCCTTATTGTGTTTCCAAGACAAAGAAAAAGTTGCCAGCCGAAGGTGCGTACGTCAGGAACTCCGCCGCGTCATCAGGAACGCGCCGATGAGCAGCGCGAGCGCGGCAGCCGCGCTGCCCGCCGTCGCGGTGTAGAACGGCTTGCGCGAGCCGTAGCCCAGATTGATCGGCTTGTCCGGGCTATATTTCTTTTGCAGCAGCCGTCCCCATTCGGTCTTGAGCGCGGCTTGAGCGCGCGGTTTGCCGATGAAGGGGTACCAGTACCAATTGTGATAGAAATTCGACGCCGCGTACGACCACGGGACGATGGGTGTCCGCAAAAGCGCGTGTTCGAATGGATGCAAAAACCCGTGGTAGATTTGGTACTGTCCCCACGAGGCGAACGTATTCTCGTACGCGCTGAAATGCCAGTTCTCGTCCGCCGCGTCCGCATCGCCGATGAATTTGATCTCGCGCGGATCGCCCACACCCAAGCCGCGCTCGTGCGCGGCGCGAATGAAGCGCAGATTCATCGGCGGCACGCCCATAATCTTCGCCGCCGCCGCGTCGATCGCGACCGGATCGGAACTTGCCAGGATGACGTTCTTAACGTGCCAGCGCGTCGCGCGCGGTCCGGGTCCCTCGCCGGCAAGCGTACCATCCATCACCGCGAAAATACCGGTGTGAATGTCTTGCTGGATTTGCAGGAGATCGACCAGCGTCTCGTCGATGACGCTGTGCGTCCAGTGGCGCTTTTCGTCGAGCAAACCGCCGAAGGCATTCTTCATCGCGCCGGTAATATGCGTAAAGACGTGCGTCTTCATCGTCGGCAGATGCAGCACGTTCTTATCGTAAAAGAATTTTGGAATGTGCACGCCGTGCCCTTGATAGACCTGGTCGAGCACAAGGAAGGGCTGCTTGGGTTCGTAATGGACCCACTCGACGTCCTTCTGGTAGGTCTCGGCGGTCTTCAAATTGTACTTGTCTTGCACGAACTTGTGGCGATTGTTGCGCTGACCTTCTTGTCCGTTGACAACGACAGTATCGTTGTGCGTCGCGACCAGTTTCTCGCGCGCATAACCATCGGCGAGCAATGTTTTGGTCACGGCTTCCAACTGCCACGGCGTGGTCGAGCAACTGGGGTACCAGATTTGCCACGAGATGTTGATCTTGAGGAGCGTATCCTTGTCTTTGGGGAGGTTGTCTTCGTATCGAGCCAGATGCATCAGCCGCGCGTAATCGTCGAGGACGGTTTCGGGACTCGTCCGCAGAATGGCGACCTGACCTCTGCCCGGAAAATTCTTTGGATCGATCATTGGAGATACTCCTTGCGACGTGTCTGGTTGAAGTATATTCCAAATGACTGGCTTTGTCTAATTGGCAGAGTGTGTTATAATTTTGGCAAGAGGTCTTCCGGGAGGTTGCCGTGAAATCTGACGCAGTCGTCCTGCAACTCAAAATCATCGGAGTCCTGATGCGCGCGGCGCGCGAAAAAGCGCACCGCACGGTCAACGAAGTCGCGCAGCGGCTCGGCGTTACGCCGGCGCGCGTGCGCCAGTACGAGCGTGGCGTGCGCGCGATTTCGCTGCCCGAATTGGAAAACCTCGCGCTCTTCCTGCAAATGCCGCTCTCCTTTTTTGTCGGCGGCGAATCCACTATCGAGCAGCCAGCGCCCAAGCCGCCCACTTCCGGCGCGGCGCGCGAAAAAGCGCACCGCACGGTCAACGAAGTCGCGCAGCGGCTCGGCGTTACGCCGGCGCGCGTGCGCCAGTACGAGCGTGGCGTGCGCG
>DAIDTM010000086.1 GCA_027457205.1 Anaerolineae bacterium
CCCCCCCCTCCTCGTTCCTACGCCGTCCACTCCGTATGAAACACGCCGTCCTTGTCGATGCGCCGGTACGTGTGCGCACAGAAGTAATCGCGCTGGGCTTGCGTCAGGTTCGCGGGCAGTCGCTCGGTGCGGTACGCGTCGAGGTACGCGAGCGCGCTCGATAGCGCAAGACACGGGATGCCTAGCCCAATCGCCGTCTGCACGACGTAACGCAGCGATGCCTGCCGGTTCGCAACATCGGCTTTGAATCCGTCGTCGAGCAAGAGATTCGGCAGATCGGGATTGCGGCGGAACGCGTCGGTGATCCGATTTAGGAAAATCGCGCGGATGATGCAGCCGCCGCGCCAGATCGCCGCGAGTTCGCCGTACTTGAGTCCGTAATCGTTCTCGCGGCTCGCCGCGAGCAACAGCGCCATCCCCTGCGCGTACGAGCAAATCTTCGCCGCGTAAAGCGCCTCGCGCACCGCGTTGATCAACTTGTTCCGGTCGCCGTCAAACTTGACCGGCGGTCCGCCAATGACACGGCTCGCGGCGACGCGCTCTTCCTTGTACGAAGAAATGATGCGCGACTCGACCGCCGCGTTGATCGTTGGAATCGGCACGCCGAGGTCGAACGCGTTTTGGCTCGTCCACTTGCCGGTCCCCTTTTGCTGCGCCTCGTCCAGAATCAAATCGACGAGCGGCTTGCCGGTCTCGGCGTCCATCTTCGTGAAAATGTCCGCGGTGATTTCAATCAGGTACGATTGCAGTTCGCCCTTGTTCCACTCGGCAAAAATGTCGTGCAATTCCTTGGGCGATAGATCGAGCGCGCGGTGCAGAATATCGTACGCCTCGGCGATCAACTGCATGTCGCCGTACTCGATGCCGTTGTGCACCATCTTCACGTAATGCCCCGCGCCGCGCGGACCGATGTACGTCACGCACGGCTCGCCATCAACCTTCGCGGAGATCGCGGTGAAAATATCCTTCACCATCGCGTACGCTTCCGGCTGACCGCCCGGCATGATGCTCGGTCCCCACAGCGCGCCTTCCTCGCCGCCGGAAACGCCGGTGCCGATAAAACGCAGCCCCTTTGCTTCCAGTTCTTTTGAGCGGCGTTCCGTGTCCGGGAAGAATGAGTTGCCGCCGTCGATGATAAGGTCGCCGGGTTCCAGCAGCGGCACAAGCTGATCGATCACCGAGTCGACTGGCGCGCCGGCTTTAACCATGATCATCACCTTGCGCGGCTTGCTCAACGCATCGACGAAATCTTTCAGCGATTCGCACGCGACGAGTTTCTTGCCGGGATGCGCTGCGACGAAATCGCGCATCGTCTGCGTCGTGCGGTTGTGCACCGCGACGGTATAGCCATTGCGCTCCATGTTCAGCACGAGGTTCTGCCCCATCACCGCCAAGCCGGTGAGTCCGATATCTGCCTTTGTCATTTTCGGTACGTCTCCTTGAAAGCAATTTCGTCCACGAAGGGATTCAAAGAATAACCTCCGTGGTTCTTCGTGTCCTTTGTGGATATTCTCATCTCACTGATGATAAGTCGAAAACGCGGAAAGGTCAAGATGAATGGAATCATCGCCGCACCCATACACCGGCGGTCGCGTCTTCGTACCGCCGAACCCACGCGGGGGATTCGTCCAACCGCGCGGCAAGCGCGGCGGTCGGCGGCACGATGACCCACTGCACTTGGTAGCGATCGAGAATCGCTTCCCAGCCCGGCTTGCCATTCACCGCTTGCAAATACTCGCGCGTCAGCGCGTCGCCGTAGAAATCCGTCCACCCATCGATAAAAATTTTTTTCTGGGGCCACAGCCGATAAACCAGGTATCCGCCCCACGTGAATTCGTTGAACATATTTCCCGCTGGCATCGACGCCTCAAGTTGGTCCACCGCCGCGATCGGAAAAACGCGTGGATTGAAAACGTTTCCCATCCCCCAGACATCGAGTTTTACGCCGGCAGACTCCACGCCCACCAGAAGAACGACGACCAGCGCCGCCCACATCCATCCCCACGCGTGATGATCGATCTCGTCGATGCGCGAGAGAAAGCGATGCGCGGCAGGCAGCATCTCGTCGATCAGCGCGTCCGCCGCCGGCGCGAGGAGGAGTACCGCCGCAAGCGCGTACAGCGGAACATTCCGCGCGGAATAGAGCGCGAACGCAGTCCACGCCAACAGCACGATGAGCGGCGTCCAGTTCACGCGTCGCCCGGCGCGCCCGATGATGGCGAACGAAAGCGCAATCAGCGCGGCAAAGGGCCACACGCTGATCGTATGGAAATTCGGACTTTGAAACTCGACCGTATTATCGACGATAAAGTGATCCTGCAAGGTCGCGAGAACGTGCGCGATCAATTGCGGACCAACTGGGTTGAGAAAAGAAACCAGAACGAGAATCGCTGCTAGCCCGAGCAACTCCGCTGCCTGCCGCCACTTTTTTTCCAGTCCCGCGCCAATCGCGTAAAAGGCAACCAGCGTCAAGCCAGAGATGAACGCGCCGTGGAGATTCGCCCACACGATCATGAGCGGCGGCAACCACAGCAGCGCGCGCCAACGACCGGTACGGCGATAGTTCTCCAGCGCGAGCAGGAAGAGGGCGAAGAACAGCCACGTGAAAATGTGCGGGCGCGTCAACATGTGCAACGCGCCCACCACCGATGCCGTAATGCCGCCGGCGAGCGCGACGCTCGAACGCGCTCCCGCGCTCCGCATACCGATAGTCAGAATCGCGTAGGTTGCCGCCAACACGAGCGCGGTCAGCCACGCCACGCCGTTCAGTCCCGCCGCACGGTACGCCAGCGCGAACAGTACCTCGCTTAGCCATTCCATCGGGACGAAAGGCGCGCCGCTCTTCGTGTGAGAGAAAATGTTCTGCGTCGGAACCCGCCCAGTCGTCAGAATATAATTGCCGGTCACCAAATGACGACCCAGGTCGCCGTCCCCGTTCAACATCGAGGGCATAAAGAAGAGACTCATCCAAAAGATGAGGATGAAGACGAGAACACCAACGGAGGGGAAAAACCACAGCGCGCGATTTTCGATTTTCACGTGACCGCCGGTCTTGCGTGCGGATATTTTTCGTATCGCCGCTCGACGATGACGCGACGCAGACGTGCGATGCCCTCGTAAACGTCGGCATACGACGTGTAGAGCGGCGCGATGCCGAGACGGATATTATCGGGGAATCGAAAATCCGGGATCACGCGCATCTCCTCGATCAGCGCGCGGTCGATCCGCAGTCCTTCGGGATGACCCAGCGAAACGTGCGAACCGCGGCAGGTCGCGTCGCGCGGCGAATTGAGTTTGACGCCGAGCGGCGCGAGCATTTCTTCCCACAATGCCATCAGATATTCCGTCTGCCGTACCGATTTCTCGCGCAGACGGTCGATCCCGGCTTCCAGAATCATTTCGACCGATGGCTCGACCGCCGCGAGCGACAGCAGCGTCGGCGTGCCGGCGAGAAACCGCGTTATTCCCGGCGCGGGTTGGTAATCGAGCGTCATATCGAACTGACCGCGCTGCCCGAACCAGCCCCAGATCGGGCTGAGCAATTGCTCCTGCAGATCACGCCGCACGAACAGAAACGCCGGCGCACCCGGTCCGCCGTTCAGGTACTTGTACGTGCAGCCGACCGCCAGATCGACGCCGCACGCGTCCAGCGCGAGCGGCATCGCGCCAACCGAGTGGCACAGGTCCCACAGCATCAGCGCGCCAGCGCGGTGTGCCGCTTCGGTGATCGTTTTCATGTCGTAGACGTAGCCACTCTTGAACGCAGTGTGCGTCAATTCCACCAACGCGGCATCGGCATCGATGGCTGCCGCCAGCGCGGCGCTGGGCACCGTGATGCCGTCCTCCGAGCGCACAACGTCGAGCCGATTGCCCGCCAGTTTTGCCGCGCCTTGGAGGACATAGACATCCGTTGGGAAATTCAGATCGTCGGTCACGATCTTGCGGCGGTCGGGTCGTGCGTGTAACGCCGCCATCACGAGTTTGAAAAGATTGACTGTGGTCGAATCGCCAACGATCACTTCATCCGCCGCCGCGCCGATCAGTCGCGCGATTTGCGCGCCGATGCGCTGCGGCGCGGTGAGCCAGCCGTCGCCCCAGCCGCGGATCAGCCGCTGCCCCCATTCGCGCTCGACCACCTCGCGCACGCGTGCCGCGCTGCGCTTGGGCAACCGCCCCAGCGAATTGCCGTCGAGATAGATCAGGTCGGGATCGTCGATGACGAATTCGTCGCGCCACCGCGCAAGCGGGTCGCGTCGATCAAGCTCCTGTGCCTGTTCAAGCGTGGCATTCATTCGGCTGGCATCCCCAAACACAAATTTGGAAGACGATCATCGACCGCAGTATAACAAACAAGAATCGCAAATGTCAAAACGCGCTTGACGGGTCATCGGGTTTTCTGTTACACTCTTTTTCGACCAATCAACCTCGCGCAGGTTTGACAACCTGCGGGAGGATGGAGGAATCACTCGATGAACCAAACAGAAGCAATCGGCTGGAGAAAACTCGTGGAAGGGTATCCGTGGTTTGCCGGCGACGGAAACTATCCGCTGCCGGCGTACTCGGAGTTTATGCCGTCGCCGCGACTGGGATGCCGTCCGTACACCGGCGAGATCGACCATGCGCTCTTCGCCGAAGACGATCTGTACGGCTGGCGCGTCTCTGAGATCGAAGAAGAGTACGAACTCCAGCCCGGCTTGGAAAACATCGCCCGGCAAGTGATGGAGCATCTGCTGAAACTGGGGCGCGGCGAATCCGGTCATCACATCGGTGGACACCAGGGACACAATCTCATCGGCAATCCGTACTGGTCGGCTGAACTTGCCGCGCGTGCAGGGCGACTCGACCACGAACGTTACGTCGTCTTGCTGCCGCTTGCGCTGTCCCGAACGCAGGACGATATGGGACGCGTGCGCTGGACGCTTTTCGGCAACAGCGAACAGGGTCCCGAGCGCGCGTTCTGGAAAAGTTTTTTCGCCGCGCCCGATCACGAACTGGACGAAAGACAATCGCTGGCGTTTTTCGTCGAGCTGCTCGCGCGCGCCTACGGCGAAACTATCGCTGATCAGTCCGAACTGCGCCGCGCTGGCTTTCGCATTCTTCCGTCCGAAAGGAACGCGCGCTTGCCGCGCTGGACGCGCGCGTTCCTTGTCGATCCATCGGACGCGTTCGCTGATATCCGGTACTTGTTGACCTTCACGCCCTTTGGCGAATTGCCGGCTGCCGCGCGGGAAAAATATCTTGCCGGGAAACTCGCACTGCTGCCGTTTCCGGGCAGTCTGGCGTTCTGGAGTATGCCGATCTATCAGCGCCGACAGGAAAAGTTGCCGATGGGTTTGCAATTGCCGCTGCTGCGCCTGGTCGCGCGGCACGGCGGACCGTACGGCATCCGCATTCCGCAATCGGGCTGGCTGCACGAGCCACGGCGCGATCAGAAGAAAACCGAAATCCAGGAAGAGCTTTTACTCAACACGTACCGGCGCACGAACCGCTGGAATCGCGTGCATCGCTACGAGGATGGCGTCGCGAAGAGCGCGCGCGTGGACAAGGTGACCCAGGTACTCTTCAGCACCGCGCTGGAATCGATGGAGCTGTACGACAAGCCGATGGCGCGCAACGCGCAGATTTGGAGCGAGGACGGCGTGCTGCTGCTGGACGGTCCGCACGCGACGCGCCAGGACATCGAGCGTGCGGCGGGAATCGTTCTCGAAGGCGGACTGTTTCGCTATCGCTTTCAATTCCCGCCGATGCTCGTCGGTCGCTACGAGGTCTACTGGCAGCGTCCGATCGTCGCGTTTCTATCGCGGCGCGGCGAACAGATCGAAACGTTCAACAACGCGCTGCTGGGCTATCTGACGGCGTACCTGACTGACGCGATCGATTTGTCACACCCGGTGGAATTGTTCCCCCGCCTGCTGAAACGCGAGACGTACGTTTCGGCGCTGCGGAATCTGGACAGCGCGCACGACCACTATTCGCATCAGACGGCGCTCAACGTCGTCACGCTGCTAGACAACGCGCCGCTTTTCGACCGGCATCAAGTGCCGAAATCTTTTGCGCGGCGCTTGCTGCGGATCGCCAAGAATGAATCGCTGGACGATTGGCTTGCCGCGCTGCCAGAGCGCGCGAGCAGCGCGGCGGAAGGTCGACAGATAAAAAAGGATTTGGAGCAGATCGTGCAAGACTCGCCCGCGCTGCCCGCGCCGCTGACGTTCGACGCGACTGCGACGCGCGCGTTCGAAGAGGCGTATTGGCAGGACATTCTGACTCTATCGCACGGCGAATACATCAACAAAGACAATGCCGACGTGGTGCTCGACGAAACCACGCAGAACTTGCTGAAACACCATCACCGCGATCTTGAGCGGCTCGGCGATTATCTCATCCGCCGTCATCGCGACGCGATGGTCGCGGCGGGCATGGAAAACCAAGCCGTGTGCGGCGAGCTGCCATTCCAATGGGAAACCGATTTTGATTTCTCGCTCTTTGGCGGTTGGAAAGAAAATCGCGAGGGACGCACGCACGAGCGCGATATTCTGGTCGTGATTCCGGGCAAGAATCGAAACGAGGCGGTCGTGCTGGCAGACCATTACGATACGGCGTATATGGAGGACATTTTCGATCCAGCGCGCGGCGGTTCCGGCGCGCGGCTCGCCGCCGCTGGCGCGGATGATAACCATTCCGCGACCGCGACACTGCTGCAAGCCGCGCCAATCTTTTTGCGGCTCGCGCGCGAAGGCAAGCTGGAACGCGATGTCTGGCTGCTCCATCTCACCGGCGAAGAGTTTCCGTCGGACTGTCTGGGCGCGCGGCATTTCTGCCAGGCGCTCGTCGAAAAAACGCTCAAGCTCCGCATCAGCGAAAAACAGTCGCTGGATCTATCGGGCGTGCGCGTCGTCGGCGTTTACGTGATGGATATGATCGCGCACAATCGCGACGACGCGCAGGATATTTTCCAGATCTCGCCGGGCACAAGCCCCCAGTCGCTGCGACTGGCGTACCAGGCGCACATCGCCAATCTGATCTGGAACGCAAAAGCGGACGTGTGGAATCAAGGCGCGGAACGCCAAGGCAAGACGCGCGGCAAGCGGAGCAAGGACGGCGCGCAGATTCCGGAAATCGCACTGCATCCGCTGCTCGAAGGCGAAGTGCGGACGGCGGATGATCCAGCGAGTTCGCTGTACAATACCGACGCGCAAATCTTTTCCGACATCGGCGCGCCGGTGGTCTTGTTTATGGAGAATTACGACATCGACCGGACCGGCTACCACGACACCAAAGACACGATGGAGAACATCGATCTGGATTACGGCGCGGCGCTCGCCGCGATCGCGATTGAAACGGTCGCGCAGACGGCTGCTTTGTCCTGATCGACTTGCCGGCTCCGCCAACGAAAAAATCTCGCACGCGACTTGAGCATCGCGTGCGAGATTTTTCGTGACTGTGCACACTCACCAGCGTTCCACAATTTTACCGCGGAGACGCAGAGTTTCTTTTTTCTCCGCGCCCTCAGCGTCTCGGCGGTGAGTTCCGCCCGTCGATTCTTTCATTCTCATTTTGTCGCCGTTAGCGTGGGCGTCGCGCTGATGGTTGGCGTGCTGGATGGCGCGATAGTCTTCGTCGCCGTGTTCGTCGGCATTGGCAGCGGGGTTGGCGTCGGCGTCTTGGATGGCGCCGGCGTCGATGTCCACGACGGCGCAGGCGATGGCGTGGAAGTCTCGCTGGGCGGCGGAGTCTTGCTCGGCGCGATGGTTGCCGACGGCGCGAGCGTTGGCGTTGTCGATGGCGCGGGCAGCAATGTCGGCGTGGCGCTGGGCGTTGCGGTCGGCGACGCGCGCACAGGCGCGAGCGGACCTGGACATTCGTTCAGAATCTTGAGCGTGTTCGACGGCTTGTTGCTGACGTAGACGCGCTTGAGCGTTGGATTTTCCAGCAAGCCGTACGGTCCGTAATCGACCATGCCGCTGGATTGCGTGATGATGCCGTAGAGAGACAGGTCGGGATTGAGAATTCGCACGTCGTTGTCCGCCGTCTCGGCGATAAAGATCAGATTGGAACACTGACTCTGCAGAACGAATCCACCGTCGTCGGTATTCCCAACAGACGCGACGCGCGGATTGCTCAAGCCGCCGGCGTTATCGACCGAGTAGGCGTAGAGTTTGTTCGGCACGCTCGAATTCGGCAAGCCGACCATCGCGAACAACAGGTTCATCGTCAGATTGATACCGACATAGTACGGACTGCCGCTGCCTGTACCACTCCGCCAGTTCACCACCTGGGTCGCGATGTTCGTCGCGCCGTCGATGCGCCACAGGTCGAGACCATCGCGGTTGCCGACGAAGATCGAGTTCGACGCCGGGTGCACGGCGATGCCGAACGCGCCGGCGTTCGTCGTCCCGCAGCCGACAAGCGAATCGGTGGTCGAATTGATGACGGCGACTTTGCCGGACGCGTGCAGCGTGGTGTAGACGCGGTGCGTGAGTGGATTCACCGCGAGCTGCGCGGCGTCGCCGCCGCAACTCTGAAGCGGAATGTCGCGCAGTTTCGTCATCGTCGCCGCACTGATGACGCTCACACTGCTGGGACCCGTGCCGCCCGAATTCGCGACGTAGATTTTATCATCCACCATGCCGATGCCGAACGGCTGCACGCCGACCGCGATCTTGGCGAGCCACGTGGGGTTCGATGTGTTGATCGTGCTTTCCTGAAACACGGTGACGGTATTATCGCCGTTGCTGACCAAGTAGAGATGATCGCGCAGCGTCCGAGACCATGCCCTTGGGATCGACCATTGGGCGCGGCGGTAGCGGCGTCGGCGTGTTCGTTGGAGTAGGCGGCGGCGCGTTCGGCAACAACGAGATGTACGGCAGGTAGAGATAACTGATCGGCGGCTGCGCCGGCGTCGAGACCGTCGTGGTCGCGCTGTGCGC
>DAIDTM010000087.1 GCA_027457205.1 Anaerolineae bacterium
GTACTTGGAGAGTCTAGAATTCAAAGTTGAAAAAGACGGAGGACGGAAGACGGAAGACCGAAAACGCGCTTCCGTCGTCCGTCATCCGTCCTCCGTCTTGCGTGTCACCGTTCCCGACCACCGGCTCGACGTGGACGGCACGGACGATCTGATCGAAGAGATCGCGCGGATGTACGGATACGCGACCATTCCGATCTCGCGGATGAACGACGAACTACCGCCGCAGCGAGCGGACGTCGATCTGGAGCAGGAAGAGCGCGTGCGCGATATTTTGATCGACGCGGGCTTACAGGACGTGGTCACGTACGCGTTCACGACGCCAGAGCGCGAAGCGATGCTGACGCTGCCCGGCTCCACGCGTCCAGTAATCCCGCCGCGTGAGTACGTCCGCATCGAGAATCCGATCAGCGCCGACCTCGCGGTGTTGCGGCAGACGCTGTTGCCGAATCTGCTGCGGCTAACCGCGTCGAACTTGCGCTACCGCGCGCGCGTTGCCGCGTTTGAAGTCGGCACGGTTTTCTTCGCGCGCCGTCCGGACGATGTACTGCTGCCACGCGAACAAGCGACGGAGTTGCCGGAAGACAAGAAGGTCGCGCTGCCGCTGGAACGGCGGCGGCTCTGCATCGCGATGACCGGACCGCGCCAACCGGTCAACTGGCACGCGGCGCGGACCGATCCGATGCCGATGGATTTCTACGATCTCAAAGGCGTGGTCGAGGCGCTGCTCGAGGGGCTGCAACTTGGCGACGCGGCGTTCGCCGCGTCCGATCACCCGCTGTACCATCCCGGTCGCGCCGCGGCGCTCAAGATCGACGCGGCAGAGATTGGCGTGTTTGGCGAGCTGCACCCGCTGCTGCGCGACGCGGAGCGGTTCGATCTGCCCGCGCAGCCGGTGCTCATCGGCGAGTTCGATCTGGATGCGCTGTTGGCGCGCGTCCCGCCGGCGCGCAAAGTCGCCGCGCTCTCGCGCTATCCAGCGGTCGCGCAAGACCTCGCGCTCATCGTGGACGAAAATGCGCCGGCGGACCGCGTGCACGCGCTCATCGCGCAGACCGGCGGCAACCTGCTGCGGGACGCGGTGCTGTTCGACGTATATCGCGGCGATCCGATTCCGCGCGGCAAGAAATCGCTGGCGTACGCTCTCACGTTCCAAGCAGACGACCGCACTTTGTCGGACGCGGAGGCGACCAAGGCGCGCGAAAAGATCAGCGCAAGGTTGAAACGGGAATTGGGCGCTGAAGTGCGCGGAGCGTAAAGTTCGACGGAAGATCGTAGACGGAGGACGGAGGGTTGATGGTTCACCTCCGTCTTCCGTCTTTCGTCTTCGGTCTATTTGTGGTATACTTTTTCGCGGAGGCACGCGATGAAGAAGATCACACGCACTCATGTCGCGCTGATCGTGCTGGCGGTGTTCATCCTGCTGATGATCATCGGGCGCTTTGTGGTGTTTGCGCCGCACTAGCGAACGGCGTGCGCGGGTCAAGTCTAGGTAGTGAGGTAAGCATGAACCAGATTGCCGGTTTCTACTGGCTGGATTTCCTGATCTTTTTTCTGGTCATCGCCAGTATGGCGATTGGGTATACCCAGGGACTCTTGCGTCAGGTGATCGCCTTGGCGGCGCTCTACATCGGCACGGTCTTGGGCGCGCAGTACTACGCCGTCGTCAGCAGTTGGATTCGCGCAGTCTTGTTCCAGCCAACGTCGAATCCATTTCAAGACGCCTTCGCCTTTTTCGTTATCCTTGTTGTCGTATCGTCGATCATCAACTGGCTAGCGTACGACGCGTATCGCGCGACCAAGCTGCAATTTTCTCCCTTGGTCGACCAACTGGGCGGGACGCTTCTCGGTCTAGCCATCATCACGATCTTTATCAGTATTGCGCATCCCATTGTTGCCTTCGCCACTACTGAACCATGGCCCTGGGGCGATTCGGTGCGCCAGTATATTAATCTGGGTATGCTGTACTCAAGGGTTTTGCCGATCTTTGACGCTCTCAACCCTGCCCTACGCGCCTCTGTGGGTTTCTGGATGCCCGCGAACTTGCCGTCGTTTTTCAATTTAACGCGATGAACTCCAAGTATCTACGCACTCTCGAATTCGATAAAATCCGCAGCCGCCTCGCCGCGCACGCCGCGTTTGCGGCGAGCGAAGCCTTGGCGCACGCGCTCGAACCGTCCACCGATCCAGCCGAAATCGCGCAATGGCAGGGCGAGACAACCGAGGCGCGCGCGCTGCTCGACCAACACTCCGAGATGGGCATCGGCGGCGCGCGTGACGTGCGTCCGCTGACCAAGAACGCGCGCATCGGCGCGCTGCTTGCGCCAACGGACTTGCTGGAAATCCGGCAAACGCTGCTCTCGGCGCGGACGCTGCGCCGCGCGC
>DAIDTM010000088.1 GCA_027457205.1 Anaerolineae bacterium
GTCTAGCGTGAAGAGTGGACCCGCGCCGCCCGGCGCGAGCGACTGGGCTTGATCGAAATACGTTTGCGCGTCCGCGAACTGCTGCCGCGTCTGCGCGTCGAGTCCAAGGTAGAAATCATCTTCCGCGAGTTGTTTGCGCGCCGCCGCGCTAGCGGGCGCGAGCGCCTGCCATTGCGCGGCAGCCAATTGGACGTACGCCAGCTGGCGCGGACCGGTCGCCGGTCCGGCGCGCGATTCGTACAGCGATGCCAACGCTTGGCGCGCGGCGCGTTGGTTCGGATCGAGGCGCACCGCGGTTTCCAATTCGGCGACGGCTTGCCCGTAGAAACTGTCGCGGCGCGGCGAATCGATCAGCGCGAGCTGGCTGAGTAAGCCGCCGAGCGCGGCGTGCGCGTTCGCATCGTTGGGGTTTTGCTGGACGGCGCCGCGTTTGGCGTTCAGATCGTCCCATGCGGATGGGCGCAATATCGTGAGCGATGGATTCGTCGTCGGCTCGTGGCTGAGCAGCAGCCAGGTCACACTCGCGCCGTCGAAGGTTGGGTTGGGCGGGTCTACCGCGACGATTTGGTCGAGCGTCGTCATTGCCGGGAAACGAAAAGTGAGCCGCGCGCTGCCGATAGCGCCCTTCCAGCCGGTCGCCGGGAGTAATCCGTACGTGAATCGCGGCAGCGCGCTGTCGCCCAAGTCTTGCGAAAAGTCGAACCGCACGGTTTTTTTCTCGTCGCCGGCAAGCTTGAGCGTGAAGGTGTACCAATCCACGTTCCGCACGGTACTGCCGATCTTCAGATCCGCGCGCGATGGCGTGAGTGTTCTAATTTTTTGTCCATCGACGCTGACCGTGAACGACGATAGTTGCGCCGGATCGAACGCGTATGGATCGCCCGCCCAGCCCGGAAAACCCACCGGCACTTGGAGATCGTTGAGCTGATCGGTGTTGTGAAGTTTGAACGTGGAATAACCCGAAATGATCGTGTGACCGTTGCTCTCGCTGATGTCGGCGTCCAGCGTGAGCGCGACGAGTTCAATCGGCGTGTCGGATTGGAGCGGGGCAAGCGCGATGGGAACGATGATGGGCGCGGGCGTTTGGGCGCGCGCCGGCGGCGCGCCGTAACGCGCAAGCGCGATCACGGAGATCGCGAGCGCGATGATGGAGGCGCGGAAGAATCGGCGCATCCGTTTTGTTTTTTCAATTTGGTGGCTCAATCGTCTCCCAAAAAACAAGGGGGTTGGCGACGCGCTCCAAACCCCCTTTGGTTCTCGTGGCTGCCTGAATTTATTGCGCTGGCTCTAGTCCCAGCGTCAAGGTGACGGTCGTCCCCTTGCCGGGTTTGGATTCGATCGCCAGTTTAGCATTCGCGATCTCGGCGCGCTCTTTCATATTCAGCAATCCAAGGTTGCCGCGCTGCGCGTACGCTTCCTCCACTTGCGCCAGATCGAATCCGCGCCCGTCGTCCTGAACAGTGATGACGACGGTTTCCTCGACGGGGCGCAGACTGATCCAAATATTTTTCGCCTGCGCGTGCTTCTCGGCGTTGCCGACGGCTTCCTGAACAATCGAAAAGACGGCGGCTTCCACTTTGGGCGCAAAGCGCGAACTGAACGAGTGCGTATCGAGATGAAAGTCCAGGTTTCTGCTTTCGCCCTGTCGCTCGACGTACACTTGCAGCGCGGCGGCGAGTCCTTGCGTTTCCAGCGCGACCGGGCGCAGGTCGAACAGCATATCGCGCACCTGATGCAGCGCGAGGTTTGCCTGCCGTTCCAATTCCCCCAGTTCTTGGTTCATGCGCTCCGGTTCGCGCAGCATCAACTGGCGGAAAAACTTCAAGCCCATAATCATCGACGCCAAAATCTGCGAGGGACCATCGTGCAGTTCGCGCGCCAGTTCGCGGCGTACTTGGTCTTCGACGGCGAGGATGCGGTCGCGCTCGGCGACCACTTGCTGGTACAACCGCGCCTCTTCGATCACGACCGCCGACTGCGACGCGAACGCCATCAATAGTTCTTGGTCGTAGGCGCTAAAGTGCTCGCCGGATTTTTTGTTGAGGATTTCGATAACACCGATGGCGGTGTTCTTGTGCACGAGCGGCGCGGCGATGAGCGAGGAGGTGTGAAAGCGCGAGTTCTCGTCGAATTTCGTGAGATGACGCTCGTCGGCTTCGGCGTCGTGGACGATGGTCGGCTTGCGCTGCGTAAATACCCAGCCCGCTAGTCCTTGATCGGCGCGGATGCGTTTATGGCGCAGTGTTTTGCCGCTGCCGCCCTGCACCACTTCGAAAACCAGTTCGTCCGTCGCGGGATCGTGCAGCAGCAGCGAGCCGGCGTCGGCTTTCATCACGTCGACCGCGCTGGAGAGGATGAGCGCGAGCAGCCGATCCAGCCGCAGTTCCGAAGTCACCGTCGTCGCCACCTGTTGCAGCGCTTCCAGCGCGGCGATGCGCTGCTCGAGACGGGCGATCTGTGTTTTCAGGTCGTGCGTGGAATTTTCGCGTGGTCGGTTTGCTGACGTCATCGATGGTTATTCCGCCGAGCGCCTCGGCTTGCGCGGGTGCGGCGCGAGCAGCTGCTTGATCGCGGAAATCTGAGTCTGCGCGGCTTCTTCGCCGCGGCGAATGATTTCGCGCACTTTTTCGTATTCGAGCGTACCGTAGCGCGCAATGTCCGGCTGGATCAAGACGTCGACGGGACCCATCCGCGTCTTGATGATCTCGCTCTACATAATTTCCATCGCGCCCATCAGAATGCCGGCGACGTTCGGCAGGCGTCCCTCGCGTCGCAGCTCGCGCCGGTGGATGCGGTCTTCAAGACTAGGAATCGTGTTGCTCGCCAGGATGATGCGAATGCCCTTGTCTGCCAGCAATTGCGTGGGCACCGGATTGACCGAACCGCCGTCGATCAGAAAGCGGCCGGACACGTACGCCGGTTCGAGAATACCGATGACGCTCATGCTCGCGCGCACCGCATCCGCGATCGGTCCGCGGTCGAACACGATCTCTTCGCCGGAGATCAAGTCGGTGGCGACAATATACAACGGGATGGGCAAATCGTCAAAGGTTTTGTCGGACAACCACTTGCGAAAATAGTTCAAGACCATATTGCCTTTGATCAAGCCCGAGCGCGGCGGCAGGCGGAAATCCCAATACCGAAAACCGGTCAGGAAATTGTACTGACGCTGGACATTCACGGCAAAGTCGATCAGGTCGGCAATCGAGTGACCCGCGACGTACATCGAACCAACGACCGCGCCCGCGCTCGTCGCCGCCATCATATCGATCGGGATGCCGTTTTCTTCCAATACTTTCAGCACGCCGATATGGGCGAATCCGCGCGCGTTGCCGCTGGAGAGCGCCAGCCCGACCAGTCGCTGCGCGATTCGCCGCGCCATCCGGCGAACGGCTGAGTCGCTCTCGTCGCCGCGCCAAAAGATTTTGGACGTGATTTGCTGGGTCCATGATTGTTCTGCCGCGCCGATCTGCACAGTCACGTCCGCGAGTTCCATCGCCTTGAGCGTCAGCGGCGTTTCGTACGGCGCGATGCAGAGGAGCACCCAGTAATACTGCTCGACGAGATTGCCGAGACGTTCCGGCAAGTCTTCCGGTCCCAGCGGCGCGGCATCGCGCACCAGCGCTACGCCGGCTTGGGCAAGCGGCGCCGGGTAGAGCGTAATGTTTGCCAGTCCCCCTAAATCGAAGAGGCACACCTCTTCGCCGGTCAACTGCGCCAGGTAGCGCGCCAGCGTCGCCGAAGAGTTACCCATCACCGCGACGATGTTGAATGCTTCTTTCTCTTCCTTTTCCTTGTTGGAGCGTCCCAAACGGCGACCCAGTTCGCGCGTCATCATCACCGCGATGCTGGGATGCTGGCTCAACAGCTCTTCCAGGTCGTACTGGCGGAGCACCAGCAAATCCGCGTCGATCACCACGCGCGCGGTCGCAGAACGCTTGTCGCCGAGCAGCAGCGCCATCTCGCCGAAGAAGTTTCCCGGTCCCAGATAGCCGAAGATTTTCTCGCGCCCGTCCTTTTCGGAAATGACCTTGACCTGACCGCTCTCGATGATGTACATACAGTCGCCCGGCTCATCTTCCAGAAAGATGTTGGCGTTTTTGTGATAGTGCTCGCGCTGGAGCCGACGGGAAATGGCGTCCAGAACCGTTTCGTCCAGATCGCTGAAGAAAGGAATGTTGCGAAGGTTATGTTTCATAGACATTCAAAAGGGTCGTGGCGGACGCGCCCCGTCGAAGGGAATGGCGTCTCTGCCTCATGGGTCTGTCAGCGTAGACGCAGTGGGTCCGCTCAATCGCTGCAATTCGGCGCTGGCTTGCTGATACTCGGCGCGTGCGCCCAGCCGGTCAAAAACGCGCGTGGCTTGCTCGAGCGTGGCGCGGGCTTGCGCCGCTTGACCGAGGTCGCGCTGGAGCAGCGCGAGTTGGAATTCCGTTTTAGCCAGTTCGGACGGATTCTTGAGATCGCTCAAAATCGTCAGCGCGCGCCGGATGGCGTCCTCTGCCGCGTTCAGGTCGCCCCGTTCGCGCGCGATCTTAGCGAGGGTACGCCGCGCTTGACCCTGAATCAACCGGCTGTCGATTTCTGCCGCCAGCGTTGCAGCTTGCTGCGCCAGTTGATTCGACTGGTCGAATTGCCTTTGCCCAAGCCGCGCTTCGGCAAGCAGCCACTGTGCCTCCGCCATATCTTCTTTCGAACCCATTTCGATCGCGATGCTATGACTACGCAGCAAATACAGAACCGCCTCATTAAATTTCTGCTGACGAATATAGACATCCGCAAGGTTGTTCAGCGCGAGGCAGGTTACGTTGCCATTCTTGATTTTCTCAGCCGTTTCCAACGCTTTCTGACAATACTGCGCGGCGCGCGCGTAATCGCCTTTTTCTAGATAGAGGAAACCGAGATTGTTGTTCAAGCGCGAGATGCCGCCCACATCGCCGATGCGCTGCTTGATTTCCAGCGCCTGCTCGAAATGCCGGAGCGCACCGTCCCAATCGCACTGCTCGCCGGCAATCGCTCCCAAGCTCGTGTGCGATTGCGAAACGCCGAACGTATCGCCAATCGTCTCGCGCAGCCGCAATCCTTTTTCACCGTACGCCAGCGCGCGCGCCCAATCGCCCTTGCGCGTAAAGAGCGCGACCAGTCCGGCGTACGCCGACGCCATCTCGCTGTAATGATCCGTGCCTTCTACCATCTGCAGACTACGCATCCGCCATTGGTACGCCTCGTCAAATTGGCCGCGGGAATAACAGACCCAGCCGATGTCGTTCAGGGTGCGCGCCCGTTCTTCGGAGCGTGCGGTGCCGGGATCGCGGTCGAGTTCGGCGAGCGATTCGTCCAACCAGCGTTGCGCTTCGGTATACTCGCCGCGGCGTTCGTAGACACGCCCAATTCGACGCAGCATCTCCGCGACATTGCGCGCCGGCAGCGGCTGAGGCGACGTACGCGCCAATTCCAACGCGGCGCGGTACGAGTTGATCGCGCCGTCATAGTCAGCCACAAAATTCTGGACCGATCCCAGCGCGCTGTACAATTGAATGCGCTGCTCAAGCGGCGCATTCGTCTTGAGTAAGGAATCGACCGCCAGCCGATAATAACGCAATGCTTCATCATTGGCAAATCGGTCCGCGGCGCGCTGACCGGCGCGAATGAGGTACGGCAACGCGCGATCGATGTCCTTGCTCTCCGTATAGTGAAACGCGAGCCGCTCGACGTGTTCCTCGATCCGATCACGAAAAACCGTCTCCATTCGTTCTGCGATCTTATGGTGTAGTCGCTCGCGCCGCCGCGCTAGCAGCGAGTTGTAGACCGTCTCCTGAATCAGCACGTGATGGAACCGAAATTCGAGATCGACGGATGCGGCGCGGCGGTGGACCAGTTCGCGTTCTTCCAGCTCGCGCACGTCTTCGTCCAGATTCGGCGCGCCATCGACCACTGCGCTCAGCAAGCGGTACGTAAAGTCGCGTCCGATCACTGCGGCGTACTGGATAGCTTGCCGCGCGCCTTCACTCAGATGATCGACGCGCGTCATGATCAATCCTTGCAGCGTGCGCGGCACCTCCAAATCCGTCAGGTTCGCGTCTGGGTCGACCTCCCAGCGGTCGCCGCGACGGCGGATGATCCCGCGGTCGATCAGCATCCGAATGATCTCTTCGAGATAAAAGGGATTGCCCTCAGCGCGCTGCGGAATGATCTGTTTCAGACTCTCGGGTAGATCGGAAATCGTCAATAGCAAGTCGATCAGCGCGACGCTATCTGCCTGCGACAGCGGCGCGAGGGGAACGGGCAAGAAATTCGCCGCGTAAAGATCGGCACCGATGCGTTGAATCTGGGATGCGCCTTGCCCTTCCGTTGGGCGCGAGTTGCAGTAGATCAGCAGCGGCGCGTGCTCGACCGCGCCGAGGAGAAACGTCAGCAGGTCGAGCGAGAGCTGATCGATCCAATGGATGTCTTCAAAAATAAGAACGAGCGGTTTGTGCCGGGCTTGAGCGACCAGCAGATCGCGGATCGCCAGAAACGTTTGCTGCTGCAACTGCGGCGGCGTCAAGTGCCGGATACGCGCCGCCA
>DAIDTM010000089.1 GCA_027457205.1 Anaerolineae bacterium
GCGTCATCTTGCTGTCGGAACTCGCCAGCGTGCCGGTTTACATCGTCCACGTTTCATCGCATACGGCGATGGAAGAGATTCGCGCGGCGCGCGACCGCGGCTTGCCGGCGTATGGCGAGACGTGTCCGCAATACTTGTGGCTCGCCGCTGAGCAGTACGCCGACGGCAGTTTCGACGGCGCGAAATTTGTTTGTTCGCCGCCGATCCGCGAGCGCGCGAATCAAGAGCCGCTGTGGCGCGCGCTGGCGGCGGATGATTTGCAGACCGTCGCGACGGATCACTGTCCGTTTTGCATGAAGGAGGGCTATCAGGGTTTGCCGAAACAGAAAGAACTCGGCATCGGTAACTTCGCCAAGATTCCGAACGGCGTGCCCGGCGTCGAGAATCGAATGCACCTCGTTTATCAGGGCGGCGTGGTGCAGCGCGGCTGGAGCATGAATCGATTCGTGCAGGTGACGAGCACCGCGGCGGCGAAACTCTTCGGCTTGTTTCCGCGCAAGGGGACGCTGGCGGTCGGCAGCGACGCGGACATCGTGCTGTGGGATCCGCGGCGTGCGTACACGATCCGCGCGGCGACGCACTTTATGCGTGTCGATTACAATCCATACGAAGGCGTGACGGTCGACGGCTCGCCGTCGCTCGTGATGGCGCGCGGGCGCGTGATCTTCGAGGACGACAAATTTCTCGGCAAGCCGGGGCAAGGGCAGTATTTGAAGCGCTGGACGTACGCGCTGCCGTAAACGCGCGTAGTGGCGACCCTGCGTGGTCGCCCGCGAACAGGGCAGCCACGTAGGGCTGCCCCTACGGACACCCATGAACGCCGAACGATTTCTCTCCACCCACCGCGTCGCGCGGCTCGCGACGGTGACCGCGGACGGCGCGCCGCACATCGTCCCGGTCGTGTTCGCGTTTGACGGCAAGCGTGTTTACATCGCGCTGGACGAAAAGCGCAAGCGCGTCGCGCCGATGCGGCTCCAGCGCGTGCGGAACATCGCAGCGAATCCGCGCGTCGCTCTGCTGCTGGACGATTACAGCGAAGACTGGCGCAAACTCGCGTGGGTGCGCGTGGACGGCGTCGCGCGGATTTTGCGGCGCGGCAAGGCGCACGCCGCGGCGATCGCGCTCTTGCTCGCCAAGTATCCGCAGTACCGCCGGATGAAGTTGGAGACGCGACCGGTGATCGAGATCGCGGTCAAGCGCGTGGTGAAGTGGGAAACGAAATAAGCAAGCGGCTCTCCATCCTCGGAGAGCCGCTTCGCTATTTCCCCAATTCGTTGTTGTCGCGCGCGCCACTACCGTGGGCTGAACTTGATCGCGTCGAACGCAAGCGTGCGACAGAGGTAGCATTCGAACGTCACGTCACTGAGCGAGACGAATTCGCCGCCCGCCGCGCTGAAATAGTACGTGCCGAGCGACATCCACTGGTTGGCGTAGAACACCTGACTGCGCGGCGCGAGGTTGTAGCGTGCCGCGTGATAGATCCAGTACCGCGCGTTCAATGTGCTCCCGAGTCCCGCCGGGATGTACGCAAAGACTTCGTAATTGCCCGGCGCGGGCAGCGTGGGATACCAGCGCGCCCAATTGTAGCGCGGCGCGGCGAAGGTGTTGTTGAATGTCCAGAACGCGTGACCGCTGATGCCCACCGGCGCGCTGCGCCAGCTCGTCGACGTGCCGCCGGCTTGCCAGCCCGGACCCAGGTCGTTGACGATCACGTCGCCGCCGGGTGACGGAGGCGGCAACGTGCCCGGCACGATCTGCACGTTGATCGACGCGGTGCCGGTATGCTCGTAGTACTCGACGTGGAACGCGTGCAGCCCGGCGGCAAAGTTGAGTGTCGCGGTGAAAGTCGTCGCCGAGTGATCGTACCAGCCATTGATGGCGAGATTACCATCCACCCACACGCGTACGCCATCGTCCGAAGTCGCGACAACTGTATAGTAGCCGGTCGTCGGGATATTTTGGTACGAGTCCCACTTGGCGGAAAAGTTGTCGACGGGCACGCTGGGATCCGGCGAACCATAGCCCCAGTTAAAGTTCAACGCCGTATCGTTGCGATAAAACACCGGTGCGCCGGAGAGCGAGATGTTGTTGTAATACTGACCGACCCAGACTCCCACCACCGTGCTTGGTGGGGGCGACGCGCTGGCGGGCGCGTACGATAACTGGGCAACGGCATTGCCGGTGTCTTCGTAATACTCCATCTGGATCGCGTGATAACCCGTCGTTAGCGCGACGTTCGCTGTGTACGAGGTCGCCGATTGATCGTGCCATTGGTCGATCACCAAATTGCTGTCCACCCACAGTCTCACGCCATCGTCGGTTGTGGTTGTGCACTGCCAGGTACCCCCGGTGCAATAGAGACTGCGCGTCCAGCGCACCGAAAAGTGGTCCGCCGGGATGCTGGGGTCGGGCGACCCGACGCCCCAGTTGAAGTTGATGTTCGGATCGTCGCGGACGATGGTGGGCGAGCCGGAAAGCGTCTGGTTGTTAAAGTACTGACCCTGCCAATCCGGAAAACTGGTCGGGGGCGTGTAGGTGCTGCTGAGCGATGTGGTCACCTGCGCGGTGCCGCCGAGCGTATCGTTGTAGTATTGAATGACGACGGTATGCGCGCCCGCGTTGAGAAAGACCGATTTGGCGTACGCGCTGGGACCTTGATCGTACCACGCCCACATAATCAGGTTCCCGTCGATCAACAGGTTCATCCCGTCATCGGTCGTCATCGTGAACGTATAGTTGCCGTCTGCCGGCGCGCTGACCGAGCAAGTCCAGCGCACGGAGTACTGGCTGGTGGTCACGCCCGGTCCCGGCGAGGTGCCGGCGGGCCAATAAAAGTTCACGGTGGGATCGTTCCGTACCAGGACGGGTGAGCCGGCTAGCGTCATGTTGTTAAAATATTCGCCGGTGCAGCCGCCCAGGTACCCATCGGCGGGTGGCATCGCCGGGGGGGG
>DAIDTM010000090.1 GCA_027457205.1 Anaerolineae bacterium
ACCCCACTCCACCCCGTGCCGCGCTGCACCCAGACGATGGGCGAGTTGTGGCGAGTGAAACTCGCGGCGAGTTCGGTCGCGATCCCGAACACGCCCCAACGTTCGTATGCGCCCGCCCAGTCTGCGTACAGAAACGTGGAGAGAAATCCCTCGATGGGATCGATCAAATCCATGCCTGCCAAGAATTCAAAGAAATCGTCCATGGTTGCCTCACGCGTCCTGAACACCGCTGCCTAGCGCGCCGCGCTGGCTCATACGGTCTTCTTCTCCCGAAGGGTGATCGCCACAATCATCAGCAGCAGTCCGATCGCAAACCCAAATCCGTCCGAACTTGCGAAGCTACGAACGCTAACTGAATTCGTCATCCAAACATCGAACGCCAGGCTCGCCAAAAACAACCCCACGCCCCCTCCGAAGAAAAAGGTCCAACTGACATTGCGCTGCAACGCGACGAACACGATTACCCCAAAAACGATTAACGCGAGGACGTTCATTTGCTCGATCTCAGTCATTCGATGCTCCTTTTTCTCAATACGTCTTCAGCGCGACGCGGATCCTTTCGCTTGGACAGGGCAACGTGGGTATGCCGACTGCGGCAGCCCCCGCCGGGCGTTTGGACGAACGCGGGTGTAGACCAGAAATTCGTCAAAGCCCATGCGCCGCCAATAGTAACCGTAAAAGTAGCGCGGCAGCGCGAACGCGATTTCCTCGCTCCAACCCTGCGCCGCGTTCACGAACGGTTGGTCGCGGCGCAACCAGGTGAGCGGGCGATAGGGCTGGATGCGCGGCTCCGCGCCCCATTCGATCACGCGCTGCGCACGCGACAGACTTTCTGCCGGCGTGTCCGTGAAACCGACCAGGACATAGACCCAGATTTTGTTCTGCGACACGCCCCGCGCACGCAAGAGCGCGATCATGCGCGCAACCGCCTCGGCTTCCTTCTCCTCGTCGAACGCCAGCCGCCAGGCTTTGAGCGGCAGCCGCGCATACAGATCATAGTGCTCGACGCTGAATAGCGTCGGATCGAACCCGCTGTTCACGTCAACCCACGCGTAGTTCTGCGCCGCCAGCCGTTCGACGACACGCGCTTGGTGTTCCCACGACGAACGCAAAAGGTTATCGTCCACGATCACCGGCGTAGGGGGAAAGTCGTCGTACTCAACAATGGACGCGCCGTCCATCCGCGATACAATGCAGAACGCGCATCCGACTGGACAGCCGCGCGTTGTGCGCGTCCAGGCATACGCGCCCGGCTGTCGCTCAAAACGCGCATCGGGTCCGACGACCGGGCGTATCCCGGTTTGGCGTTCGACCCACTGAGCCAGCAGCGTGACACCCGGTCCGCCGATCCAAATTTCGCGGTCACGCGGCACGCGCTGAACCTGCTCGATCAGGCGCGGCAGGTCCCAACTCCAGATCGCGCTAAAGGCGTAGAGGTCGGCGTTGTCCACGAGCGGCAGCGCTTCGCGCGCTATCTCCACCTGCCACGCCGCGCTCTGTTCGCTCAGCCAGTTTTTCAGTTTCGCGAGTCCCAGGTTGTAGCCGGGAGAGAGGGAAACTAGGATCGCCTTTTTTGACATTTCAACTTTCTGTATTGCGGGTGACTACGCCGACTGCGGCAGTCCCCGCCGGGCGTCCCCCCGACGCTGTGCGGCGGTGGGGACACCCCAGAGGGCTGCCGCTCCCCTGCCGCTGTGCGGTCGTAGATCCCGCGATTTTCCGCGGGACAGCGGGTCGGCGAGGGTCCGCCCTGGCGCTCTGCGCCAGCGGCATCCGCACACGAGCGTCAAGCCCCGCCGCTCTGCGGCGGCGGCGCGTGAGCAGTGCCTCATCCCAGCATCCGATCGTACACCCAGAATCGAGTCGGGTCTGTCAACACCTGGTTGATGCTGGTCACGCGCAAATGGACGCGCCCGCCGTGCTTGATCTGCCACAGGCTAATCTCCGAAACTAGCGCGCTGACCGCGCGCGAATCGGGACAGACGACGTGAAACTCGCCGTGCGTCGCCTGAAAATATTTCGCCCACTTGTCCGCGCGCTGCGTTTCGTTCTTCGCCGTGTCGCGCTCGCACTCGATGAGGAGCACCTTGCCGTCCTTGAGCGTCACGGTCAGGTCGGGCTCTGACCGCTTGCCGCCATCGAGCAGCACCGGCGCAGGAAAGAGTTCGACGTCCGCGACGGGATCGGGCGAGTGCTCCACAAAGAGCGCCCGCGTCTGCAAGATGAGCGATACGTGCTCCAGCGTGTCGTGCAATTTCAACAGCCGATCCAGTTCGGAGGGCACGGGCTCGATCATCAAGGTGTCCCGCGCGTACGTGCGCCCCTTCTCCGTCAGGCGGACCAGGTGCGGCGCGCGTCCGATGCCGACCTCGGTGCGCGGGGCTTGCGACTCGATCCACTCGGCGCTCTCCGCGTTCTTGAACGCGTTGTGAATGAGAAAGTGATTGGCGTTGTCGCCGAATCCATACTCGACGTGCAGAATCTCCGCCAGGCGCGGGCGTTCGCACAATCCGCGCGTCGCGAGCGTCAGGA
>DAIDTM010000091.1 GCA_027457205.1 Anaerolineae bacterium
ACTCAAGCGTGGGGTAGCATCGCACTCTTGCTGGGCTGCGCGGTGTTGGCGATGTTGATCGGTCAATTCTATTTGAACTGGCGCGCGGCGAAGGCGTAAAGGAGACATTCGCGATGCAAATTGAAATCGAGCGATTGAGCAAAACCTACGGTGGCAATATTCAGGCGCTGAAGGAAATCGATTTGGTGATTCCGAGCGGGATGTTTGGCTTGCTAGGACCCAACGGCGCGGGCAAGACGACGTTGATGCGTATTCTCGCCGGCATCTTGCGACCGAGCGCGGGAACTGCGCGCGTCGGCATGTACGATCTGAAAACAAACGAAGGACGCCTCGCAGTTAAGCGCGTGCTCGGCTACCTGCCGCAAGAACTGGGCGTCTACCCCGATCTCACTGCCGGTGAGTTTCTCGATTACATCGGCATTCTGAAAGGAATGCGGAACGCGACGGCGCGCCACGCCCGCGTCCATGAACTACTCGAAACTGTTGGACTGGCGGAAGTGGCAACGCGCCCGCTGAAAGCGTTTTCGGGCGGGATGAAGCGGCGCATCGGCATCGCGCAGGCGCTGCTCAACGATCCGCAGTTGTTGATCGTGGACGAACCGACCGCGGGGCTTGACCCGGAAGAGCGCATTCGCTTTCGCAACTTGCTCGTGACGCTCGCGGGGGATCGCTCGGTGCTCCTCTCGACGCACATCGTCGAAGATATCGCGCAGACTTGCCCGCGACTCGCGGTACTCTCTGCCGGACGCGTAATGTTCCAAGGCGAGACGCGCGAACTGTTGCAAGCCGCGCGTGGTCAAGTGTGGACGCTGGACACAACGGGACCCGCGCCGGTCGGCGATCTGACCGTCGTGTCGGCGCTGAACGTCGGCGCAGGAATGCGCTATCGCGTGGTCGCCAAAGAGCGACCCAACGCGGCGGCGCAACAGGTCGAACCGAATCTGGAGGATGGTTACGTCGCGTTGATGCGGCGCAATGGAACTGCACTGTGACGACGTTTCCTATGGTCGCGGGGTGGCAAGCGGAATGATCAACTCTTCGCCATCGTAAATGATATCACGCCTCAGTCGATTGGCTGCCATAATGGCGTGGACCGAGACGCCATATCTCGCTGCGATCGCGATGAGCGTGTCGCCGGGACGGACGCGATACTTGAAGACCGTGGCGGTAGGGTGTGCAACTGGCGCAGTAGGACTGGGTGCAACGGGGATGGGCGTCTCCGTTAGCGTAGTGGAGAACACCGGCGTATTCGTAGACGTGGGCTGAGGCATATCGGCTGGCGTGGCGCTTCCAGCAGAGATCAGCGGTTGCGCCGACGGGGTAGAGCGCGAACGATTGCCAAGACCAAACCGCGCGAAGAGGAACACGCCCACGAGCGCAAGAACGATGACCGCGCCTGCGCCAGCCGCCCATAACGGAATCACGCGGCGGTCTTCTTCGCCCAAGTGGGGCTGCGCGCGCTGGACGCGGCGTAGACGCCACGGATCTTTTCCGTGCTGCGGCGATTGGGGACTTGCGGACGGTTGTGAACTCAAACGCTCACCTTTCGGGCAATTCTGTCTGAATCCGACACAACTTTTCTATCCGCCATTATACTCCAAAGATGGATTTCTCGGAACTGCCGGTCAAGGCAAGGCACGCAGCCCGGAAGAAATCAAGTGACGATCCACCGTCTGCCAATCTGTCGGACTATTCAACAATCGATTTCAGCAAGTCCATCCCGATATTTCCACCGCTGACGATGATGCCGACGCGCTTCATCGACGCGGGAATTCGATTCTGCATCACCGCGGCAATCGGCACCGCGCCGGTCGGCTCGACGACGAGTTTCATGCGCGGCAAGACGAACCGCAGCGCGTCTATGATTTCGTCGTCGCTCACGAGGACGATGTCGCTTAGCAACTGCCGCATGATCGCGAACGTCAGCGCGCCCACCGATTGCGTGCGAATGCCGTCGGCAATCGTCGTAGGCGGCGGAATCGAAATGATGCGATTCTCGCGCAGCGATTGCCGCGCGTCGTCCGCGCCTTCCGCTTCGACCCCGTAGACCGCGATCTGTGGGCGCAGGTTTTTCGCCGCAATCGCGCAGCCACTGATGAGAC
>DAIDTM010000092.1 GCA_027457205.1 Anaerolineae bacterium
GTCCCATTCCTGCGTCGCGTAATTGAGCAGCACGTCCGCGCCCAGTTCTTTTGCCTTTCGTAGTTTTTCGTCGCTCGACGACGTGACGAACACGCGCGCGCCGGCTTTTTTCGCGATCTGGATCGCGGCGGTCGATACGCCCGCGCCCGCGCCGAGGAGCAGCGCGTCTTCGCCAGCGCGCAGCCGCGCGCGCGAAATCAGCGCGCGCCACGCGGTCAGAAAGACGAGCGGCGCGGCGGCGGCTTGCTCAAACGACAGCGTATCAGGAATCGGCAGCACATTGACCGCCGGCACGCGCACAAATTCCGCCGCTCCGCCGGTCGTATGCTCGCCTAGAATCTTAAACTCCGAGCACAGACTCTCTTCGCCCGCGATGCAAAATTCGCCGCGCCCGCACGACAAACCGGGATTGATCGTCACCCGCTGTCCGACCGTCAAGCCCGCGACATTCGCGCCAATCTCCGCGATGACGCCGGCAACATCCGAGCCGGGAATGTGCGGGAGCGGCAGCTTCAACGTGGGCATGCCGTTCCGCACAAAAAGATCGAGGTGATTCAGCGCAACCGCTTTGACGTTGACCAGCACATCGTCAGCGCCGATCGTCGGTTTGGGCAAGTCCGCAATTTGCAGTTTGTCGATTCCGCCGTGTTCAAAAATTGCAAGCGCCTTCATCTTCGCCTCCGATTTTGGTTGGATAGATTGCGCGCAAACCGCGTGATGACGTTCGCCAACTTGCGCGGGCGCTGCAGCGGAACGTCGTGGACCGTGTGGGCGAACCATACCGTTTCGCTTTGCGCGAGCAACCGCCGCGCGATGGCAATGTTCTGCCGCTTCGCCGCGAGGAACGCGCGCTCGTGCGCGTCCATCGAATCAGACCACGCGGGAAGCATCAGCACCGGGCACTGGACTTGCGGATACCAACGCGGCGGTCGCTGCTCCCAGAGCGCGCGCAGAATTTTCATGTGATGCTCGAACGAAAGATGCGGTCGAATCGTTTGGTCGGGCAGAATCTCAAAGTTGTAGAGAACCATCTGCTCGAACTTGACGCTCCACTGCGCGCCACGGCGCGATTTCAGCATCGACCTGAATTGCTCGACCGGCGTGCCCGCCAACTTGGGCGGCGCAAGTTGCTGCTCCGCGCGTTTCCACGTCATCGCCGGATTCGCCTGCATATCGAGAAAGCCGCCGTCGAGTAGAATCAGCGCCGCCGCACGCGTCGGATGCATTGCGGCAAATTGCAGCGCGACGTTGCCGCCCCACGAATGACCGAGGAGGATCGCGCGCTTGAACTTCAACGCGTCGAGGAACGCGAGCAGATCGGCGACGATGTGCTCGAAATCATAGCCCGCGTTTGGCTTGCCGCTTTCGCCGTGCCCGCGCTGATCGAGCGCGACGACGCGGAAATGCTCCGCGAGCCGCGGCGCAACCCAATCGAAAATGTGCGACTGTGACGCGAGTCCGTGCAGCAAAATCATCGGCGCGCCTTTGCCGCCCCAATCGCGATAGTGAAATCTCAAACCGCGCAGGTCGAGCCATCGATCCTGGACCGTCATTGGTTTACCTCGGTCGCGCGCACCGGCTTGGCGCGCGTCAGTGTGATCAAATCCTTCACCGCCAACTGCAAATCGATTCCGCGCTGTCCCGCGCTGATGTGAATCTGATCGAGGGCGAGCGCGGGTTCGTCGATGCAGATCTCAAACCCGCGACTCAGCAGCGCAAGCGCGCTGATGCCGCAGACCTGCAAGCCGGTGAGCGATTCTGCCTCGCGCTGCGTCGCCATCCGCAGCTTTCGCTTCACGTCGCCGACCGATTTCGCCAGCCATTTCAAATCGACCTCGCGATGCGACGCGATCATTACCAGAATCGGCTTGCCGCTCTTGGGCGGCTCGCGCAGGACGACGAGCGTCTTGTATACTGACTCGACCGGCGCACCGATGAGTTGCGCCGCATCGGTCGCGGAATGAAATTCGCCGGACGCGTCGTAGGTTGTAGTAGCGTACGGAATTTTGCGCGATTCGAGCAGGCGCATCGAGTTGAGTTTCATCGAATTTCCGATTTCTGATTTATGATTTGCTCTCTCGGTTCGGGCAACAAATCTGAAATTCTAAATCGAAAATCATAAATTCAACGCATCTACCAGCG
>DAIDTM010000093.1 GCA_027457205.1 Anaerolineae bacterium
GATGGTTGTGGCTGTACTTGCGGCGGAGACTCGCGAACTCCATACCGTTGCCGACGATCACCGTCTTGTGATCGTCTGGCAAATCGAGATCGTCGAACGCGGCGAGAAAATCGCCCACGTTCTTTTCCGGGTCGAGCCGCCCCACGTACGCGACGAGGAGCGACGCGCTGATGCTTTCCTTGTACGTGGCAGGACCGGGCGAATAGGCAACCACGTCGACGCCGTTCGGAATCACGCGCACGCGTTCCGGCGCGACGCCGTAATCGACCAGCAACTCGCGTTGCCGTTCCGAAAAAACGATCACCGCGTCGTAATTTTTCAGCGAGCCGGAGTAGGCGCGATACAAGACGCGCACCGCGCCGCCCCAAAACGTTTCGGGCGGACCGTATGGAAAGTGAATCGTCGCGACCGCGGGAATGCCCAGATCGTGGCAAATATCGGGCAAACTGAAATCGAGCTGCGAGAACGACAGCGAGATGTGCGCGAGGTCGATGCGCTCACGTTTCACCGTCTGCTCGACGATTTCCCGCGCGCGCGGCGAGTAGAGCATCGCGCGATTGAGAATGTCGAACGAACCGAGCCGGATGCCTTCTGGCTCGCGCGGCTGCCCACGCTCCCGGCTTTTGTGGTAGAAGAAGGTGACGTGCTGCCCGCGCTGCCGCAAGCCCGCGATCATTTCGCGGGAATAGGTGACGATGCCATCGCCGCGCGGCGATGCTATGTGCCCAAACCAGGCAATATTCATCGCTCAACCAAAGGCACGCTTCGCGGAATGTAGGATGAGGGATCAAGAACACACGCTGCAAATCTGTTGTTCATCCTTCCGCCTTCACCCTTCATCCTTGAGTATGGCGCGCACACGGAAGAATTCGCCGCGCTCGTCCTTATCAGGCGCGTTCGCGAGCGCGTCTTCGCGCGGCATGGAGGGCGCGACCTGATCGTCGCGCATGACGTTCTGAAGCGGCGCCACGCTCGCGGTCGGTGGGATCGCCTCGGTGTCCAATTCTTGCAGTCGCGCGGCGTGATCCAGAATCGCCGAGAGTTGCGGCGTCATCCGCTCGATCTCTTCCTCGGTCAATTTCAGTTTGGCGAGTTCGGCAATGTGCTGTACTTGGGCGCGGGTGAGCGGCATGTCTTCCCTCCTCGCGCGGTATTATAGCACGAAAAAGGTAGACGCGGAAACAAGCGCGGAGCAGTCCTTGTCTACCGGTTTACTGGTCTACTTTCTTGCGGTATAATTTCTGCGATGAAATTCCTCGCGGACAATATGTTGGGGCGGCTGGCGACGTGGCTGCGGCTGCTCGGATACGACACGGCGTATCTGCCGGACGCGGACGACCACGCGCTCGCGCGGGTCGCGCGCGCGGAGGATCGCGTCCTGCTGACGCGCGATGTCGAATTGACGCGGCGGCGCGGCGTGCGCTGTCTGCTGATCGAATCGGAAAAAGTTGGAGAACAACTCAAGCAAGTGATGCGCGCGCTGGGACTGTCCACGCGGCACGCGTTCTCGCGCTGCGCGGAATGCAACATTCTGCTCGACGCCGTGAGCAAGGAGACCGTGCAGAACGCGGTGCCGCCGTACGTGTTCCAGACGCACGAACGCTTTCTCCGCTGTCCGCGCTGCCAGCGCGTGTATTGGCGCGGCACGCACTGGGCGCGGATGTTGGCGCAGATCGAGGATTTGACGCGTTAAACGTTTATGCGACGACCGCGCGCCCTCTTGCAACGCGGTCGAACATCTGTTATAATTTCCACAGGTAGGTAAATTATCACTCAGAGGAGGAGTCATGGACATCGGCAAGTCATTTACCTATGTGTTTGAAGATCAGAAATGGATCACGAAGGTTCTAATTGGCGGCGCAATTCTATTCGTGGGTATTCTGTTTTCTTGGCTCATTGCGATTCCGCTTCTTGCCGCGCTTGCGCTTGTACTCGGTTACACTCTCACAGTTACAAAAAACGCGGCAGAGGGCAGCGCAACCCCACTGCCCGAATGGGGTGAGATGGGCAATCTCTTTATGAAGGGACTGTATGCGCTGATTGGTATCGTAATCTATTTCCTGCCCGCAATCTTACTCGGCTGTTGCATCGGCTTGTTCGCCGCCATCGGCGGTAGCGCGGCGGGCGCAGCCGGGCAAAATAATGGCGGGAATGCCATCGGGGGCGGGTTAGGCATCGTTGTCCTGTGCCTTCAATGCTTAATCAGCCTGTATTCCTTGATTGCGGGACTGACACTCTACGCGCCGCTCACTCGCTTTGCGATGAGCGCCAACCAACTCTCGATCTTCTGGGATTTCCGGGGCAATCTGGATTTCATCACGAAGAACCTGGCGAATTACGTCATCGCGCTTCTGATCAGTATCGTTGCTGGCTTCATCGGGTCACTTGGCATTATCCTCTGCGGCGTCGGGCTACCGTTTACAACGTTCTGGGCTTATCTGGTCGGCGCGCATATCTTCGGCCAATTGTGGCGACAGAGTCAGGGACAAACTGCCACGTCAGTAGCGCCTTAATGCACATCTCCGGAAGCGGGGATGCCTGACCGCGTCCTCGCTTCCGTTTGATGACAGGAGGTGACCTTCGAATTAATTTCGTAGGGGAGCAATAATCGGGCGCGACCGGCACGTCGTTTGAATCGACCTAGCACGAATGATATCACACGCAATAAAGGAGCCCCAAATGTCCTCAAGTCCTCCAGCAAGCGACCTAACTGACAACGACAAACTGATGGCGGCGTTGTCGTACTTTCTGACGCCAATTGTCCCGGTCATAGTGCTCTTGGTAGAGAGCATGAAAGTACGACCGTACCAAAAGTATCATGCGGTGCAGGCGCTCGGTCTCTTTGCCGCAGAAGCAGTTTTTTATATTATTGCCTGCATCTGCGTGACCGTGTTGAGCATAGTCACTTTTGGTCTCGGTATTTGCCTGGGACTGCTTTTCTTCCTACCACTCATTCCGAACATTTATTACGCCATCATCGCTTACACGCGTGGGCAGTACTTTGAAATCCCAGTTGTCACCAACTTCATGGTGCAGCAGAATTGGCTGAATCGACCCTAGCGTCGTAACCCGGGAGGTGATGTGTAAAGGGCTAACCGCCCATGGAGCTACCCTTTACACTGCCTCGAAAAGCATCTTCAGTCAATCGACCTTCCCTGCATGTTTTGGCGCGATGACATGCAACATCGTCGCCAAAGAATCCCCGCACTGATTCACCCCGCGCGTTCACGATGGACGCATATATTTCCGCAACGCCGTCAATGACGCGGCGTCGCGGTGACACAAGGAGGTGTGTTAAGCGGCTTGTCCAATACCAATTGCTCGTCCTAGCCAGGCGACCCAATCGATTTCCCCATTCGGTCCTTTCTCAGGAGGAGAAGAATGAAAAAGTTAGTATTGATCGCCGCGTTCGTCGCGATGCTGGCGATCGTAGCGGCGTGCGCGCCCGCCGCCGCACCCGCGCCTACCGCCGCGCCAGCGTCGGGCGGAGCGGGAGTGACCGGCGCGATCACCATCTGGGACGGTTATCACACGGGCGATAACGAAGAGAAGAGCATCAACCAGCTCATCGACGCGGCGAAGAAGCAGTTCCCCAGCGCCACGATCACCGTACTGGAAGTTCCCTTCGACCAGTTGTTCACCAAGTTCGAGACGGAATCAGCGTCCGGCAGCGGACCCGATATGTACATCGCGCCGAATGACAATCTAGGCAAGGAAGTGCGCGCCGGACTGCTTGCCCCGCTCGACTCGCTGCTCACCGGCAAACTCGATGGCTATTCGCAACTCTCGATCCAGGGCGTGACCGTGAATGGCAAAATCTACGCCGTCCCCGTCGTGCCCAAAGCCGTTGCGATGTACTACAACAAGAGCACGGTGACCACCCCACCCGCTACAACCGACGATTTGCTGGCAGCTGTCAAAGCCGGCAAGAAAGTCGGCATCCCGAACAGCGCGTATCATACCTTCGGCTGGTGGCGCGCGTTTGGCGGTCAATTGATGGACGCCAGCGGCAAGTGCATTGCCGATCAGGGCGGTGTCGCGGACGCGTACACGTACCTGCTCAGTCTGAAAGCTGCCGGCGCGACCATCGATGCCGACACCAAGCTCGATACGCTCTATCGCCAGGGTCAGCTCGACATCTACTTTAACGGTCCCTGGGTGCTCGGCGGCAACGAAGACGCGCTGGGCAAGGACAAAGTTGGCGTCGCGCCAATGCCAAAGGGTCCAAAAGGCAACGCCGGTCCCATCACCGGTATTGACGGTTTCTACGTCAACGTCAACAGCAAGAATCAGGCGAGCGCCGTCGCGTTGGCATTGTTCCTGGCGAACAAGGATGGACAGACGGTATACGCCAACGTCGCGGGCGATCCGCCGGCGCGTACCGATGTCTCGCCGACCGATCCAAACGTGAAGGCATTCGCGGATGCCGCGAGCGCGGGCTTTCCGCGTCCGCAGGTCGCGGAGCTAGACAACTTCTGGACGCCGTTCGGCGATGCTGCCACCAAGATCTTTGAAGCCAAAGCCACTCCCGCCGATGCTATCAGCGCGGCGTGCACGGCGATGAACACAGCGAACAAAAAGTAACCTCTGCATTTCTGCTCGCCTCCCCCGCTGGAGCGGGGGAGGCGAGTCGAGGATTCAATATGGCAACCTTGACTAGAGAACAAGCCCGCGCGCAGATGACCGCGCCAGGCACGACTCGGCGCAAGAGTTTCTGGAAACTGACGAATCCTTACCTTTACCTCCTTCCCGCCATGGCGGTGATGGCGGTCATGACGTACTATCCAATGGCGTATGGCATCTGGATGTCGTTCACCGACTATGGTTTGAAGAATCTGCGCGTCAATTCCGCCGCGCCGGATTTTGTCGGTCTCCAAAATTACATCGCCATTCTCACCAACAACGTTCCCCAGATCGCCAATTTTGATTTCTTCTACACGCTCTTTTTCAATCTGTTCTGGACGTTCTCCAACGTCATCTTTCACGTTGTCATCGGCGTCCTCATTGCCGTGCTGCTCAATGCCAAGGGATTGTGGTTCAAGGGCGTCTATCGCGCCATCTTCGTCCTGCCCATCGTCATCCCCACCCTGGTCGTCGCCAATGTCTGGCGCAATATGTTCGATCCGGATTTCGGCGCGATCAATCAATTCCTCGCGTCGATGGGCGGACTGATTGGAATCAGCCCGGCGACTTTTCACATCCGCTGGATCGAATCGCTGAACCCGCCCATCCCGGGCATTCCGCTGCCGCTGGCGTACTTCGCCCTGCTCATCACCAACATCTGGCTGGGCTGGCCCTTTATGACGATTGTCGCGACCGGCGCGCTGCAAAGTATCAGCAAAGATTTTTACGAAGCCGCGTCGATTGACGGCGCGTCGCCGACGCAGCAGTTTTTCAGCATCACGTTGCCGCTCTTGCGCCCGGCGATGGTTCCGGCGATCATTTACGGGATCACGCTCACCTTCAATCTCTTCAACCTCATCTATTTTGTGTCCGGCGGAGGCCCGTTGAGAGAAACTGAAATCTTGGTGACTACGGCGTTCCGCCTCGTCAACGAGCAAAGTCTTTACGGCGTCGCGGCGGCGTTCGCGATGTACATCGCGATCATTCTCTTGATCATCACACTGGTTACCAATCGAATCTCACGCGCCACGGAGAGTTACGATGTCTAGTCTCAGCGCTCCCGCGGCGGATGCCGCAACCGCCAAAATAAAGTTCGCCTACGCCGAAAGCCAGATCGTCGGTCAGAAGATGACTCTGCCCAAGCAGATCTTCTTCCAGTTGATCTTGCTCTTCATCACATTTACCGTCCTCTTTCCGATTCTGTGGGTCGTCAGTATGTCGGTGGATCCGCGCGCCGACATTATGCGTCCCACGTCGCTGGAATTGATTCCGCCCGGCTTTTCGCTCAAGGCATACGCGGACATCCTCGAAAAGCCAACGTCCAACCCGGTCAATCTACCCACGCTTTTCCTGAACAGTCTCCTCCTAGCGGGCGGCTCGGCAATCGCCTCCGTGTTAGTCGGCGTCTTCGCCGCCTATTCCTTTTCGCGCTTCAAGTTCGCCGGTCGCCAGGTGCTCATGCTCGCCGTCATCGCCGTGTTGATTCTGCCGAACGTCGCCACGCTCGCGCCGCTCTTCGTGCTGCTCAACCGCGTCGTCATCGGTGATTTCAACTTGCGCGACTCGCTGCTCGGCGTCGGGCTGGCGCTGCTGACCACCCTGTTGCCTTTTTCGATTTGGAATCTCAAGGGCTACATCGACACGATTCCGAAGGAACTGGAAGAAGCCGCGATGATCGACGGCTGCTCGCCGAACCAGACCTTTTTCCGAATTATGCTGCCGCTCGCCACGCCGGCGATCGCCATCACCGCGTTCCTGGGATTCATGTCCGGCTGGACCGAGTTCTACTTGTCGTGGCAATTCCTGACCAATCCCCAAAACTTTACGCTGGCGATGACGCTGTACAACATGACCGGGCAGTTCGCCAGTTCGACGCCGTGGTCGCACTTTTCCGCGATGTCGGTCATCATCGCGCTGCCCGTCTCCGTAGTCTACCTCGCGCTGCAAAAGTACATGACCGGCGGTCTGACCATCGGCGGCGTCAAAGGTTAAAAGTGTCCGTCACCGCCGCGAGGACGCCGGACGCGACGGCATCCTCGCGGCTCATTTTTTGGGCAAGGTTGACGATGCCAAACGTTGCTCGCTTTCCGATCCTTGCGACGCTCGTGTTTTCATTCCTTCTCGCCGCGTGCGCCTCCAGCGCCGCGCCCACGGTGACGCCTATCACTCGATCAACTCTTCTCCCCAGCGCATCCAGTCCAACGCTTACTCCGCGCCCTACGCTCACGCCCACTCGCGCACCCGCGCTGCCGGCAATCCAGACGCCAGCGTGGTTCCGCGACATCGTCCTGTACGAAATCTTTCCGCGCAGCTTTTACGATTCGAACGGCGACGGCATCGGCGATCTGCAAGGCATCACCGCGAAACTCGATTACATCCAGAGTTTGGGGGTGGGCGCAATCTGGCTCACGCCGATTTTCGCGTCGCCCAGCTATCACGGCTACGACACGACCGACTATTACCAGATCCATCCCGATTTCGGAACCGAAGCCGATCTGCGCGAACTCGTCAGCGCGGCGCACCAGCGCCACATTCGCGTGCTGCTCGATTTCGTCGCGGCGCACACGTCCAATCAGCATCCATTTTTCAAGGACGCGTACGGCAATCTCAATTCGCAGTACGCCGATTGGTACCGCTGGACGAATGCGGCGCATACCCAGTACGAATCGTTCGCCAGCAACGACATTATGCCGTCGTTGAATTACGATAACCCCGCCGTGCAGCAATATATGATCGATGTGGCGAAATACTGGATGAAGACCGGCATCGACGGTTATCGCTGCGATTACGTTCTGAATGTGCCGCACGCGTTCTGGAAGAGGTTGCGCGCCGAACTCAAATCGATCAATCCGGATTTTCTGCTCCTGGGCGAGGCGTGGACGAACGCGCTCGGCATCCAGCCGTACTATGCCGACGAATTCGACGCGACGTTCGACTTTCCGCTCTACGGCGACATTCAAGGCAGTCACGATCAAATCGGCAACAGCATTCTGCTTGGTCTCCGTTCGCCCGATGTGATGGACGGCACGCTCGCCGCCGAGCAAGTGCTCTATCCACCCGGCGCGCAGCGCGTCGAGTTCATCGAAAATCACGATACCGACCGCGCGATGAGTCAGGTCAAAGGCGACATGCGCCGCGCCAAGCTCGGCGCGCTCTTGCTCCTGACGCTGCCCGGCACGCCGATGATTTACTACGGCGAGGAGATCGGTATGTCCGGCGTCAAGCGGTCATCGCCGCGCGACGACAAGCCGCTGCGCGAACCGATGGACTGGTACGCCGCCGAAGCCGGACCGGGAATGACGAATTGGTACAAGCCACCTGATCGCAACAACCAGCCGAACGACGGCGTCTCGGTCGAAGAGCAAGTGGGCAAGCCGGGCTCGCTGCTGGAGGATTATCGTGCGCTCGTCGCGCTGCGGAATGCCAGCTCTGCGCTGCGAACCGGCGCAATGGAAAAGATCGCGTTGCCCGGCAATCCCAACGCCTACGCGTACCTGCGCCGGGATTCCACCGCGGCGTTTGTGGTCGTCCTCAATTTTGAGGACAAATCGCTACTGCTCACGCTCGATCTCGGCGCGACCTCTCTGCCTGACGGACGCTACACAGCAACCGACGTTTTATCGAAACGGGTTTTCAACCTTGCTGGCTTGAAACTCAGTCTGAATCTGGACGCCGCGACGGGGTACGCGCTGCAACTAAAATAACCCTCCCGCAGGTTCTGAAACCTGCGGGAGGTTGGGGGGACCGGATGCCAAATCGCGGTGAACAGTTTGCGGAAGGAAACTATTATCACGTCTACAACCGGGGCGCAGGGCGAAACTTGCTGTTCTTTGGTCAAGACAACTATGAATATTGCTTGCGTCTTGTCAAGCGATACCATGAGCGGTATGGAATTACTGTTGTCGCATATTGCCTGATGCCCAATCATTATCACTTTCTCTTGAGACTGGACGCCGGTCAACGCCTCTCCCAATTTATCAATGTGTTGTTCAACGCGTATGTCCAAGCAGCGAATCGTCAGCAAAACCGTTCAGGGACTCTCTTTGAAGGGCGCTTTCGTCATGTGCGGGTCGACCGAGAAGAATATCTTCTTCAGCTATGTCGGTATATCCATCTAAACCCGGTGAACGCCAGACTCGTGTCTTGTCCGGACGACTGGCTGTACTCAAACTACTTGGAATGGGTGGGTAAAAGAGCGGGAACATTGAAGGATCAAAACTTGATTCGCGCTTACTTTGCGTCTCCCGAAGAATACGCCAAGTTCGTCAATGATGGACGAGACGAAATACGCACGGCTGAACGGATACAAAGATATGTGTGGGATTAGCGACCCAAACCTCCCGCAGGTTCTAAAACCTGCGGGAGGTTCTGTCAAACGCGCGCTCAGAATCTTTATCGTCACGATGGTCGTATTGCTCGCGCTGTTCCTCCGCCTGCGCGCGGTCGAGCGTCTGCCAATCGACTATGATGAGGACGATTATCTTCGCGCGGCGCAGCAGTTCGCCACCGCGATTCAATCTGGCAACTGGGGCGCATTCACGCAGCTGAACTATCGCCCTGAACATCCGCCGCTCTCCAAGATCATCAACGGATTCGCGATTGCGCCGCTGCCGCCCGCGCCCGAAATTCCCGATCTGCCAACCACCGCGCCGCCGGCGTCGTCGCTGCCCGAGCCGCACCTGACCATCGCGCGGCTCGTCGAGGCGACGCAAGGCGTTCTCCAAGTGCTGATTCTCGCGCTCGTAAACCCGCTCGCCGCGCTCTTCCTTGCGATCAATACCTGGCACATCAAGTACACCAGTCAGGTGATGCTGGAGGCGCTGCCTTCGCTGACGAGTCTGGTCGCCGTCGCCGCGTACGTCAAATCGAACGGCAAGTGGAATCGCTGGCTGCTGCTGTCCGCGGTCGCGCTGGGCTTGACCGCCGCGTCGAAATACATGTATTGCATCGTCGCCATCGCGATCGTCGCGCATTGGGTATTGGCAAAACCTCCCGCAGGTTCTGAAACCTGCGGGAGGTTCCTCGCACCGCTGCTGCTCTGGGGCGTCATCGCGCTCGGCGTTTTCTTCGCCGCGGACCCGTATCTCTGGCTCGACCCGATTAACCGGTTGCGCGATTCGGTCGTTTACCACATCGGATACGCGGAGAGTCAGCACGTTCGCGACGCCGGTTATCCGATGTGGCAGCCGCTCGCCTGGCTCGCTGGTTCTGTCCCCTGGCATCCCGGCGTGTTTCTGATTTCGGTCGATGTGCTGGTCTCGCTGCTGGCGATTGCCGGTTTTCGCCGCTTGTGGCAAAAGCAAAATGTTTACGCACTCTGGCTCATCTTCGGTCTGGGCTTTTTGCTGCTCTGGCCCACCAAGTGGCCCCAGTACATTCTCATGCTCTCCGTGCCGGGCGCGCTGGCAGCGGCAGATGGATTCCAAGCGATCGCGTGGGAACCGTTGAGAGATTGGTTCGCGCGCGTGCGCGCGAATGGTCTGCACTTTCGGCGCGAACGTATTTCCTGGCGTGAAACGCGGCGCGCGCTGCCCTGGCTCGTTCCCGGTTTGGTGACCCTCGCGCTCATTACCTTGTTTCCCCTCGTTTTCCAGACCGCGATGGCGCTGACCGACTTGAATACGATCTCGCTGCGCGACGGATTGTCCGGCGGCGTCTGGCGCGCGGCATGGCTCGGCGTGACCGGACAAGAACCGCCAGTTCACATCGGGATCGGACCGAATGGACGCGTCAGCGTGACGGTCGAGGTGCGCGATCGCGGACAAGTGCACCTCGTGTCAGTCGCCGACAACCCGCAGTCGGCGAAAGAGGTTCACTATGCCGGACTGGAATGGTTCACGCGCATCTTCTCCGGCATCGGCGCAGACATCCTTGTCTTCGACGTGATGTGGACGATTCTTTCGGTCGCATCGCAAATGGGGCTGGGACTGGTTCTCGCGTTGATGCTAAACCGGCGCGGTGTTCGTTTCGGCGGACTGTGGCAGACGATTTTTATTCTGCCGTGGGCGATTCCGGAATTCGTCGGCGTGCTCGTCTGGCTGCACGTCTTCGAGCCGACGAACGGCTGGCTGGCGCTCGCGCTTCACACGCGAATTCCGTGGCGAGACGATCCGCTGCTCGCGCTGATCGTGCTCCTGATTTCCGCCTTGTGGCTCGGCTGGCCCTTCATGATGCTCGCTGCCACTGCCGGACTGAAGATGATTCCAGCGGAAGTCTACGACGCGGCGGCGGTCGACGGCGCGGGACGACTCGATCAATTCCGATTCGTGACGTTGCCGCTCATGCTGCCGCTTCTGACGCCCGCGTTGATCATTCGCTCGATCTTCGCCTTTAATCAGTTCTACCTCTTTTATGTGTTCGCGCCGCCGTGGCCCCTCTTTACTTTTTCGACGCTGTCGTTTCTGTTGTTGAACAGCAACACTCGGATGGGCGGGCAATACGCGTTCTCCGCCGTCGTCAATGTCTTCACCGTCATCGTGTTGATCGTTCTGCTGCTGTGGTTCAATCGCCGCACGCAAGCGGTGGAAGGCGTGACGTATGCGTAGAATGCCCTTGTGGCAGCAGATTGCTTACCAACTGGTCTTTGCGCTCGTCGCGCTCTTCGTCCTGCTTCCGCTGTGGGGCTTGGCGCAGATGGCGTTCGACGCGTCGATCAAGGGCTGGCCCATCGACTTTCGCTTTCTGCCGAAGGAATTTACGCTCGCGGTCTTTCGACAGGCGTGGGAGCAGCCGGCGCAATCGCGCTCGTTCCTCGGCTTGCTGCAAAACAGTTTCATCGCGTCCGGCGGCGCGATGGTCCTGTCGGTCGCTTTGGGAACGAGCATGGCGTTCGCGTTCGCGCGCTTTCGATTTCCGGGTCGTCGCCCCGGTCTGTTCGCGCTGTTATTCGGAACGCTGCTGCCGCCGGTCGCGCTGATGACGCCGCTGTTCGTTTTGCTTTCCGCGCTCGGCGTGCGGACGACGCTGTTCGGCTTGGTGATCGTTTACACCGCGTTCGCGATGCCGTTCTGCGTCTGGAATATGCGCGCCGCGTTTCAAGCCGTGCCCAAGGAATTGGAAGACGCAGCGTTCATCGACGGCGCGGACTTGTTCACCGCCTTCTGGCGCGTGACGCTGCCGCTCGCGCTGCCCGCGATCGCGGTCGCCGCGCTCGTCGCGTTTCTCGCCGGCTATTCGGAATTCGCGATGGCGTGGCTCTTCATCGACAGCAGCGATAATGTCACGCTCGCGATGGCGATCTCCGGAATGATCGGCGCGACCGGCGCGTCGTGGAATCTCCTGGCAGCCCTGTCGATTTTAATGGCAGCGCCAGTGGCGCTAGTCTTCATCGTTTTGCAGCGATACCTGCTGAGTCGTTTGCTGATTGGCGAAGTGCGGGACTGACCCAACTCCACCGCGCGCAATTGTGGTATAATTGCAGCCAAGGATTATCCTATGCTATCGATCATCGCGCATCTGTTCACCGCGTTTGGGCTGGCATCGGCGTCCGGGCTGAACGCGTACATCCCGCTGCTGATCGTCGCACTGGGCGCGCGGTTCACCTCGCTCATCAAACTCAACCCGCCGTTCGACGTGCTGACGAGCGGCTGGGTGATCGGCGCGCTAATCATTCTCTTGGCGATAGAAGTCGTCGTCGATAAAATTCCGGCGGCGGATACGCTCAACGACGTGATCCAAACTTTCATCCGCCCGACCGCCGGTGCGATTCTCTTCGCGGCGAGCACGAATGCGGTCAATGTGCCGCCGGTCTTAGCCATCATCCTCGGTCTGATCGTCGCGTTCGGCGTGCACGCGACCAAGGCGACCGCGCGCCCGGTCGTCACCGCGACCACCGGCGGACTCGGCAACGCGTTCGTCAGCGTCGGCGAAGACGTTGTCGCGACGGGCGTGTCGCTGCTCGCGCTGATCGCGCCGATTGCGCTGGCGCTGGTCATCGCGCTGGTTTTGATCTGGCTCGTGCGGCGCGCGTTCTTCCGCAAGCGCGCGGCAGTTGCTCGATAAACCTTATGGCATCAACTTTCGAACCGCGTCCCGAAATCCAGCATATCCTCGAAAACCTGCCGACGAACCCTGGCGTCTACCTGATGAAGGATGAGCGCGCGGACATCATCTACGTCGGCAAGGCGATCAACCTGCGGAACCGCGTCCGCTCGTACTTTCACGCGCCGTACGGGCAGGAGCCAAAGGTCTGGCGGCTCGTCGAGCGCCTCCGCGACATCGAGTTCATCGTCACCGAATCGGAACTGGAAGCGCTCGTCCTCGAATGCAACCTCATCAAAAAATTCAAGCCGCATTTCAACGTGCGGCTCAAGGACGACAAGCGCTATCCGTACATCAAAGTCACATGGCAGGAGCCGTTCCCCAAAGTGTTCGTCACGCGGCGGATGGAGAATGACGGCGCGCGCTATTTCGGTCCCTTTACCGCGGTGTGGGCAGTGCACGAGACGATGGACACGCTGCGCCGCATCTTTCCGTACCTCACCTGCGATCGCGAGATCACCGGCAAGTACAAGCGCGCGTGCCTGTACTACGACATCGGTCTGTGCCTTGCGCCGTGCATCGGCGTCGCCTCGCGCGAGGAATACCGCGCGATGATCGACCGGCTCTGCAAATTCTTGCAGGGTCGTTCGGAAGAAGTGACCGCGTCGCTCCGCACCAAGCTGGACGAAGCTGTCGAAAAGTTGGAATTTGAGCGCGCGGCGCGGCTGCGCGACCAGTTGCAAGCGCTCGCGCACATCGCCGAACACCAAAAGGTCGTGTCGATGGCGACCATCGACCAGGACGTGATCGCGTTCGCGCGCGACGACGGCGACGCGTGCATGCAGGTCTTTTTCGTGCGCGGCGGCAAACTGCTCGGCAGAGAATATTTCGTCTTGGAAGGCACCGAAGGCGAGAACGCCGATCAGGTCTTGTCGTCGTTCGTCAAGCAATTTTACGACGAAGCCGCGTACGTGCCGCCGGAGATTCTGCTGCCGGAAAACATCGACGAGGCGCAGATCATCGAGCAGTGGCTCGATCATCAGCGCGGGCAGAAGGTGATGCTCAAGGTACCGCGCAACGGGCAAGGCAGAGAACTCGTCCAAATGGCGGAGGAGAACGCGCAGGCGACGCTCACGAGTCTCAAGGCGCAGTGGCTCGCCGACGAGACCAAGCAGATGAACGCGGTCGCGGAATTGCAGGAAGCGCTGAATTTGGAAAACCCACCGCTGCGGATGGAGGGCTACGACATCTCGAACACGCAGGGCACGAACTCGGTTGGCGCGATGGTCGTGTTCGAGCGTGGCGCGGCGAAGAAGAGCGATTATCGCAAGTTCAAGATCAAGACAGTCGAAGGCGCGAATGATTTCGCGAGTCTGCAAGAAGTGCTACGGCGGCGGTTCAAGCGATTGGTCGACGCGAAGGAAGAAGCGTACGGCGAGGAGCGAGAGGCGAGGGGCGAAGGGACAGGAGGTACGGCAGAGGTAGAGAACGCTCGCCGCAGCGTTCCCGCGAGCCGTAGCGTTCCTGCAAAGAAAAAAGACGCCCTGCCCGGCAAAGACGATTCGTGGAAACGCATGCCCGACCTCGTCATCATCGACGGCGGTAAGGGGCAGTTGAGCGCGGCGCAGGAAGTGCTGCAAGAACTTGGCATCGAAGGCGTGCATCTCATCAGTCTGGCGAAACAAGAGGAAGAAGTCTTCATCCCCGGCGAACCAGAATCGCTGCGCCTGCCGAAATCGTCCGAAGCGTTGAAACTCTTGCAGCGCATTCGCGACGAAGCGCACCGCTTCGGCATTACGTACCACCGCTCGCTGCGCGCCAAGCGCGGACTTGCGTCGCAGCTGGATGCAATTCCCGGCATCGGTCCGCGCCGGCGGCGCGCGTTGCTCACGCGCTTCGGTTCGCTCGACAAAATCCGTGACGCGTCGGTCGAAGAATTGCTGACCGTCGAAGGCATGACGCGCGCCGCCGCGCAGAAACTGAAAGAGCAGTTGTAACATGGAAGCGGTCGAACAACTGCAACAGATCGATCTATTCAAGGGTATGCCGACGACGCATCTGAACGCGCTCGCCGGGATTGCCACGCGCGCGCACTTTAACCCCGGCGAACGCCTCGTCGTTCAGGGCGACCTCGGCAACCGGTTTTTCATCGTCGAAAATGGGCTGGTGAATCTGCGCCACACCGACCGGGACGGCATCGAGCGGAGCGTCGGCGTGATTCCAACGCCGACGTCCCCAAGCTCGACCCATCCGCCCAAACGCTATTTCGGCGAGCAGATGTTTTCCAACCAAGAGCCATTCACGTTTAACGCCGACGCGGTGCGCCCCACCGATGTCCTCGTCATCACGCGTGACGCTTTCGATCAGCTGGTCGAGCAACGCCCTACCCTTCCGCAGGTGATGGGGTTCGTGCGGATCGCCGAGAAACAGCGGACACGTGGGTATGAATGGGTGACCGATGAGGAAACCATCTCAATCGTCGCGCACAAGCATTGGTGGGCACTGCTGCCGGGACTAGTGCCGGTCGTCATCCTTGCGGTGGTCTCCACCATCATCATCTTCATCTTGCGATTCGTTCTGGTAACCGATTATCTGCAATGGATTGTCCTTGGCGCGATCATTGTAAATCTCGTGGTCCTGGGATGGGAAATCAACGACTGGATCAACGACGATTACATTGTCACGAATCAGCGCGTCGCGCACGTCGAACGCGTCATCTTCACGCGCGAATTGCGCGAGAGCGTACCGATCGAAAAAGTGCTTGGCGTGACGCTCGAGCGCAAGTTTCCCTCTGTGTACGTTGGCTGCTCGACCGTCATCGTCCAGACCGCCGGCAGAGACCAGGGGAACGTGACGTTTGAGTTCGTCAGCCACGGCGACGAAATTCGCAAAATGATTCAGAACGAGCAAACCCGCGTTCAGGAACGCCGAATCGCCGAAGAGCGCGAGCAGTTTCGTCAGAGCATTCGCCAGGAATTGCGCCACTATTTGATGCCGGACACTCTGGCGGCAGAACACGCCGCGCAGCAAGCCGCCGCCGCGGCTGCCGCGCCGCCACGTCCCAGGACGACGCGCCAAGTGCTCCGGCGATGGATCGGTTCGTGGCTGAATCTCGAAATCAAGGAAACCGGGCGCACGACTTGGCGCAAGCACTGGATCGTTCTCTGGCGTCAAGCCCGCGCCTGGTTTGCCAGTCTTTTGGCTCTGGACGTGCTCGCCGCCTTCTTCGCGCTGAATCCGCACTTTCAATTTCCGGGTTACTGGCTGGGCGGTCTGGTGTTGTTGGTAATCGTCCTCGGCGGATTGCTGTACCAATGGGAAGACTGGCGCAACGACATTTACGCGGTGACCGATACTCAAGTCATCGATACCGAGGCGCTCCCGCTGGGGTTGAACAGCAAGTCCACCGTCGCGCCGCTCGATCAAGTGCAAGACGTGCGGGTCGAAGTTCCGGGCACGCTTGCCTTTCTCTTGAACTTTGGCGACGTCAAGATCGAAACGGCGGGCAAAAGCGGTCAAATGGTCTTCTACTCGATTCACAATCCGCGCGACGCGCAGGAAGAGATTTTCCGCCGATTGGAAATCTACCGCACACGCCGCGCCGAGCGCGAAAATTCGATCCGCAGCCGCACGGTCATCGACGCGCTGCTAGCGTACGATCGCTTGAAGCACGAACAGCAGTCTGCGTCCGCGTCCGGCGAGACGCCACCCAGCGAGAATCCCGGCGTCGCGCCGCCGGCGGGCGCTCCATGAAAAGCGTCCGCGCGTTCTTGCGCGATCCCCACTGGATTCCGCTCCCGTCTGGCGCGCTGCGTATCACCGTTCGACAGTGGGCGCTCGTTTTCGCGTGGATCATCATCACCCTCTTCGCCTTTCAGACGAGCCGCGATATTTTCTTTCGCCTC